>DDWW01000040.1:0-34658 GCA_002347085.1 Desulfobulbaceae bacterium UBA2276
AAAGAACAAAAGACCCGGATCGCCTATATTCGGTTTGAAACAGAGCCGGGCTTGCAGGCCCAAGTAGATTTTGGCGATTTTCAAATCCAGGAGCCGGGTGGCCGCACTACGACCGTCTATGCCTTTGTCATGGTCCTTGGATTTTCGCGAGGCATGTATGTCGAATATATCAATCATTGCACACTGGATTCCTTTATGGACTGCCACGCCAATGCCTTCCGTTATTTAGGCGGCATTCCGGCGGAAATTTTATACGACAACATGAAGAACGTGGTCATTGACCGCAAAGAAGGCAGGATCAACTTCAATGTCGAGTTTGTCCATTTCGCCCGGCATTACGGATTCACACCGAAGGCCTGTCCACCTTACAGCCCATGGGTCAAGGGCAAGGTTGAGCGTTCTATGGATTATATTCGGGAAAGGTTCTGGCGTGGCTATACGTTCACCTCGCTTGCAACTCTCAACCGGGATATGCGGATCTGGCTTGATGAGACCGCTAATAAGCGGATTCATGGAACCCACCAGCAACCGGTTATTGTCCGCTGGCTGGAAGAGATGCTACGACTCGGCGCGTTACCGGCATCTGACTATGACACCTCGATAAAACTTTATCGCAAGGTGTACAAGGATTGCCAGGTATCTTACAACACCAACCGCTATCTGGTTCCCCATCTCATGGTAGGCAAGAAGATTCTGCTGAAAATCAAAAACGGGGTCATTCGTATCTTTCATGACCAGGATCTGCTGGTCACTTATCAGGAGGCGGAAGGTAAACACACCGTTGTCGGCAACCGGCTCTTCTACGAACAACTCAAGCGGGACCAGGAGCAAAATCGCCGCAAGTACGGCAAGAGTAAAGGCAAGGCCACCCGAGGATTGACGACCAGCTCTCTCTTCCCCCAAGTTGAACAACGGCCGACGAGCGACTATGACAAGTTTTCCCAGGGAGGTGTGTCATGGAACAACTAACCAGTGAGCGCCTTCATGACAATCTGCAACGGCTGAAATTGAGCCGAGCTGCCGAGGTGCTGGACGCCATTGCCCTAGAGGCGGAGGAACACAAGAGTTCTTACCTGACCTTTCTTGATCACCTGCTGGAAGAAGAGGTCGCGGCCAAGGATAGTAGGCGGCTGCAGACCGCCATGAAAACCGCCGGGCTGTCCAGCGCCAAGACCATTGAGGAGTATGATTTCTCGTTCCATCCCCACCTGGATAAAAGGACGGTCATGGAACTCTTTGATCTCTCCTTTATCAGCAAGCACGAGAATGTGGTCTTCCTCGGACCGCCCGGTGTTGGCAAGACCCACCTCGCGGTGTCTCTGGCCATCAAGGCTTGCCATCATGGGGTCAAGGTCTACTTTACCACCATGGAAACCTTGATCAGGAGATTGAAGGAACCCGGCCAGTCACGACAAAAAGCACATCTTGGCTCCAGTTTGGTTGTCGTGGATGAAGTCGGTTATCTTGCGGTCAACCCGCAGGAGGCCTATCTCTTTTTTCAATTCATCTCGGATCGATATGAGAGAAGCTCAACCATCATTACTTCAAACAAAAGCTTCGGTGATTGGCAGGAACTATTCGGGGATCCAGTGATTGCTACAGCCATCCTTGACCGGTTTCTGCATCATTGCCGGGTAGTCAACATCAAGGGCCACAGCTATCGGCTTCGTGGTCATTCAATTACAAGATCAGTTATCAAAGAACGGGAGGACAATGCGACGGAAGATACAATAAATTAGTTTGGTACAAACTTACCAGGCGGGGAGAGGCCGCTTCAATTCTGTCTTGCTGTGACTACCACAGTTCCAAGGCCTTGAGTTTCTCCGACACATTAAACTGGTACATTTTCACATGACCATAATTGGTACATTTTCATATGACCATTGACAATAGGTTAAGGTTTTTCCTGAATATCTTTGGATTTGGTTAATAGGAGATATCTGGACTTCCGGAAATAGGAAAACAGCTTGCCGACAGGAGATAAACCTGATGAAAAACTCAGGGAATTGTGCTATCATGAGCTATGAAAAAAAATCTCCTCAGCCAGACAAACCCCTATTTGCGTGATAGAGAGAAGCGACTATCTGGCCTCGTCATTTCCGTGTGCTCGTCTTCTGCTATTGAAGGAATTGCGGCACAACCCCTCATCAAGAAATATTTGTTGAATAAAGGGCACCATCCTACCCTTCAGAAACCTGCAACGAACGAGCAATAATATCAGCGAAGATATTGGTCATTGGCTTGTAATTGCGATCTAATCCTTGCCGAATTGCCCCGAAATATTCTTCCTGACGTTCTTTGTCAAATCCGCTGAAATCAAGTAGAGGCAAACCTGCTTGCAGGGCCATCAATGTGGCAAGGAGTCGGGCTATCCTGCCATTTCCTTCCCGAAAGGGATGGATGAGAATGAGCTCCGTGTGAACGATTGCCAAAGCGAAAACGACTTCCTGGCGTGATTTGAAGATACAAGGGGTATATTGGGCCAAGATTTCTTTTTCGAAATCTGCCATCAACTGCGGGATATATGCCGGTGCCGCAAACATGAAATTCCCTTTGCTCATCATAACCTGACGATATTTCCCCGCCCACTCAAACACCGACCCCAGCCATCTGCTGTGCATTTCTAAAATATCATCTGCGGAAAACTGGCGGGTATTATCAAACTCATCCAGCAACTGATCTGTTATCTCAAAGAGCAGTTCTGTTTCGATTCGATCAATCTCCCTCTTCGTTGTGATACCCAGAAGATTTCGCAACACCTTGCCTTTTGACCCAGGCATATACTGATCGTCGATCAAGCCAGACGTAGAATAACGGCCCTGTTTTTTCATAGTTTGATACTATTAGGAACTTTCGGAAGGATGACTGATCATGCTGTTATTCCAGATACACAATCCTTCCATGCGCCAGTTCACTCTACCAAAGGAGGAATGCCATGAAAGTATCAAGTGCTATCAATTTCTGTCTGCAATACCACAAAATCAGCTCAAGAGCCAACACGATTAAAAACTACACCTTTTTGCTCAGCAAATTTGGCATTGTCAACAATGACAGAGAAATGGAATCCATAGCAACTGAAGAAATCATTTCTTTCCTCGTAGGATTATCGGAAGGAAGAAAACAAAATACTAAACGATGCAGATACACAACTCTGTCGGCTTTTTTTAATCTGATTATCAATACGCTTTTACCTGAAATGCGAAACCCTTGTCAATCACCTGCCGCAAAGAGCCTTTTTCGCAAGCCCAAGACATCTCAATGTGCCATTTTTGATAAAGATACAATCGATGAAGCGATTTTCAGAACCTTGAAAATTCGCAACAGAATCATGCTTGAACTCATGGCCAGGGGCGGAATGAGAATCAGTGAGGTCCTGGGACTCAAGCCAGCAGACATTGATGACCAAAAGCTTCTGCTTCACTCCCCAAAAAGTGGACGAGAGCGGGAGGTCGTATTTATCCCGAAAAAACTAAGCAAGCGACTCTTGGATTATGTGAGGGCCAAAGACATTCAGCTGGATCAGAGAGTTTTCCCAATCACCTATGCAGGGGCAAGAAAAGTGGTTGCAAAAATTGGAGAAATGGTCGGGATTAAACTGCGCCCTCACGATCTTCGACGGCATGCGGCGACCTATGCCTCACGATCGGGGGTGCCGATTGAAATTATCAGCAAAATAATACTCAGACATGCCGACTTATCAACGACTCAACGCTACCTGGGCAAGGTGTCCGATTGCGAGGCAATCAGGTGGATAGAAAATCTGCATGGTTAGCTTTACTCTTAAAGACATGAAATAGCTTGACTTTCGTAAATCATAAATACAGGAGTAAGGTCCAGTTTGAGTGAGTAGGTGATTAGTGGAGGCTTCCATTGACAACTCACGGTCTTCTTTGTTGCATGTAATTTTTCCGTTTTCATCTTAACCAAAAGATGGCACAGTGTACCCTTTCTAAAAGTTCAAAAAATAATAGATTGCCGTTTCACTAAGGTAAGGTACACCCTCAATTTCGGAGGAATGGATGAAACTTTTTAAGAACTATGGCTTGTCGGTGATACTGCTTGTCTTGCTACTTCTCTTGCATTTGACAGGAAAAAACTCTGCCGCTTCGCTTTTTCAGGCAAGTTTTGACTGCGTTAAGGCCTCAAGCCCCATCGAAACACTCATTTGCTCCGATGAGACCCTTGCCACTTTGGACCGGGAACTCGGCCTTCTTTTTACCAATGCGCGAACTGCCCTTGACGGAGAAGCCGACCGTCTTGCCCATTTAAAGGAACAGCGAGCATGGCTGAAATCGCGGCTGACCACCTGTCAGATTCCTCGTTCAGGTAAACTTTTAGGTGATGTGCCAGCTATGCGTGAATGCCTTATTAAAGAAATGCGCAAGCGCAATGAGATCCTGACAGAATCATTAAAAAAGGCGGCTCCGGAAATTAAAGCCGAAGCAGCACCCTTCGATTCGCTTGTTGCCGCAAAAGTCGAGGAACTGAAAATCTCCCGCATAACTCCCAAGGGTGATGATGTCGACAAACGAGAGCAGATCGTCTTTCAGTTTAACCGACCGGTTGTGCCCATCGGCAAAATGGACCGTGACACCGGCGAAATTCCCATTGAGATTATTCCTCAGGCAAAATGCCAGTGGCGGTGGCTCAACCATTCGGCGCTTGCCTGCAATCTTGATAAAGAAGATTATCTCTTTCTGGCAACCCAGTACAAGGTAAATGTCAAACCAGGTATTATTGATGAAAACGCGTTGACCATCAGTACTCCTGTACAGCATGAGTTCATTACCGCTCGGCCACGGGTGTTGAGCAGCAAGCCCTACGACCCACCCGGTATTAAGGTGCCCGATTGGGACGGGCCTGGTATTCCGGTTATTGATGTTCGGTTTAATCAGCAAGTTACCTCAAGTTCAGTTGCACAATCACTCTATATTGAGGCTAAGGGTGAACGTTATGCTCTGAAAGTCACCCCGTCTGCATCTTCATATCAAGAAAAAGAGGTATCGGTGTCGCTCGATAAACGAAATTTTTGGATTAACACCTTGCAAACAAGAAATGATGAGCCGGTACAGATCCAGGATCATTCTGAGCCGGCCCGTCTTAACTGGATTGTGAGACCGCAAAAGGCACTGCCGGAGGATACGGAGTACTTTCTCAAAGTTGAACCTGGGTTGGTTTCCGCCTTTGGCCCATTACGTGGCATTGAAGACCGTATTGTTGCCAAGGGTTGGACATTGCCGACATTTTCGTTTTTAGGTGTTGAATGCACAAATAACGATAACCAAAGCGTTTTTATTGCAGTGGGTGATACCAAGGAAAAGTGTTCTGTTTTTGAAAATGTACAACTTGTCTTTTCCGCACCTGTTTATGGCAGACAATTCACCAGCGCTGACTTCCTCTCCCCACCGATGAAGTACTCAAGCAGTGTGTTGGACCCACTCAAAGAGCTTGAAAATTCAGGCCATTACTGTGGCAGTATCAACCATGAAAGAAGCAAGCATTATAAGGTGTCTCTTCCCAAAGTATTGAAGAACAGTACTCTTTACACTATCTCCCTCAAAGGCAGTTCCCTGGAAGACAAAAATAACGAGGAATGCATCAAGGATGTGTTTGATCGATGCCTGCCTAAAGACATCTCGGCCTCCTTCAGCATGGACCGCTACCGACCAACCTTCAATTGGAGTGGCCAGTCCTCAGTTCTGGAAAAAGATCTGCAATCGGACGTCTCTCTCTACTCTGCCAATATCGATCAGGCCACCTTGGAGGGCGAGACCTTTACCGCGCAAGGGGGAATTGCCCCGATGTCGCAGGAAATACCGCTGTTTGCAAAACTCGACAGCTTTGAACGTTCTTCCTTCGGGGTGAAAAAACTGTTGGCGAACGGTTCGGGGATCGTCAGCGGTGAGATCAAATTGCAGCCGGAAAAGGCAACAATGGAGGGTAGAAAGGACTTTTTTGCACAGGTGACACCATTTCATGTCCATGCCAAGGTCGGTGAGGATTCCGGCCTTGTTTGGGTAACCGACCTTACAAGTGGAAAGCCGGTTGACGGTGCCGAGATCACCGTCTTTGAAGGCTCTCTTTTTAGTAAGGATGAAAAGACGAAGAAAAGAGATATAGCGACAAGCAAAACAAATAACAAAGGTGTGGCATCCATCCCTGGCTATAATGCATTAACTAAAAATTCCACTGAGAGATACCTCTCTATCCTCGTCAGTAAAGGCAAAGACTTGGCCTGTCTCCCCTTATATTCTTATGAATTCTCTATTTACCACAGAGGATCGACAAGTCTCAGTACCAGGATAGCCACATGGGGAATGACCGCCGAGGGTGTCTATCGACCGGGAAAGGAGGTTGACTACAAACTCTATGTACGCGATATGCACACCGAAGGGGCCAGACTCCCGGAGATAAGGCAATACCAGCTCGAAATCCACGATCCAAAAGGGGCGGTTGTCGAAAAGAAAGATATCACTCTTTCCGAATTTGGCACTTATGCCGACAAATACGCTACCAGCAAGAACGGCGCCGCCGGGAAATTCAAGGTGTATCTCCGTTCCGAGAAGCCATCTCTCTTTCTCCATGCCATGGACTTTCTGGTGACTGATTATGTGCCCGCCTCTTTCAAGGTGCAGACGACACTTAACCAGCAAGTCTATAAATTTGAGGATACGGTAGGGGTCGATACGACCGCTACCCTGCATTCAGGCGGACCTTTCACCGATGCGACGAACAGATATGCCGCAACGCTCTATGGCAAGCCTTTCCGCTCTACCTATTCGGCGACTGAGGAATTTTGGTTCGGCAGCCCCTGGTGTGAACCTTATGACTGCCAAAAGTATTCTTTAATGAACAAGGATGCGCAACTTGACCAAGAAGGAAAGGCGAGCACCTCTTTTGCAGCTGACGGGCGGGAAATCGGCTTTGGTACCATGGAGGTAGAAAGCGCTGTTGAAGATGACCGGGGCAAGAAGATTGCCAATATGGCTAAGGCGGAGTACTTTGGAGTCGACCGTTTTGTCGGCCTGAAAACCGAGAATTTTGTGTTTGCCGTAGGGAAGCCGGTAAAGTTCCGTTTTGTCGTCACTGATGGTAAGGGAATTCCGGTCGAGGGAGTACATGTCAATATCGAATCCTCCGGTCAGCGATATATGGCCTATGTGGCCAAAGGGGCAGGCAACTCTTTTGTCACTCAAGCCCATACCGAACAAGGTGTAACAGACAATAATCTGCAATTGCTATCAGGAAAAACTGCGGGGGATTTTGAAATGGTCTTTGATTCGGTGGGAGAGCATGATCTCACTGTATCCATCGAAGACACCAAAGGCCGTAGCCACACGACAAAAATAAAATTGTGGGTTACCGGGCCCGACGCGATAAGCTGGGGACAGAATAAGGATGACGCCCTCGATTTCGTCACCCAAAAAACCAGCTATGCAGTCGGAGAAAAAGCAACAATACTCGTTAAAAACCCCTACCCGAAAGCCAAGGCCCTGGTGACCGTGGAACGCATGGGCATCGTCAAGAGCTGGGTGGAAACTCTCGACAGCAGTCTTGCGCCAATTTCCTTTACCGTGACCGAAGAGATGGCACCCAATTTTGCCCTGTCGGTGGTGGTGTTTTCCCCGAGAGTCGACATAAAGCAAGTAGACAATTCCTTTGACCTTGGCAAACCGGAATGGCGGATGGGCTATGTGCAGATGGAGGCTAAAGGCAAAAAGCATAAATTTGATTTCAAAATCAACACCGATATGGAAACCTACCGTCCCGGCCAGGAAGTCCATGCCAAGGTGCAGGTAACTCCCCGCGACGGCTCAGGTATCGGACGCAGGGAGCTGACAATTGCCGTCCTTGATGAGGCGGTGTTCGATCTCATCAAGGGCGGCATGGCCTACTTTGATCCGCAGAAAGGCTTCTACGGGACGCCCATCGATTCAGTACAAAACTACAATATCCTCCGTAAACTGGTGACCCATGCCCCGGCCACGCCGACCATGAAAGGCGATGATCCGGGCGGCGATGGGGCGATGGCCGATCGGATGCGCTCAGACCTCAAGTCACTCGCCTACTGGAACCCGGCCGTCTTCACCGATGAAACGGGCAAGGCGGAGTTCAGCTTCAAGGCCCCCGACAATCTCACCGGCTGGCGTATTCTCGTGCTCGCTGCCGACCAGAACGATCATCTTGATGTGGGATACAAGAATATAAAGGTCAACAGGCTCACCGAGATACAACCGGCCATGCCGAACCAAGTGGTCGAAGGGGACAGCTTTGTCGCCGCCTTCTCGGTGATGAACCGAACTCCGGACAAGCGGAAGATTAAAGTGAATATCTCAGCACAGGGGACTTTGGCTGACGGCGCCGCGAAAACGGTTGAAGAAGTTGAAGTCGGGCCATTCGAACGGAAAGTGGCAAAAATAAGGCTTACAGCCGGCAAAATACCGATGGATCGTACTGTCGAAAGCGGTCAGATTACCCTGTCGGTGCAGGCGGGCGATGCTCTTGACAAGGATGCCCTTGCCCATCAACTGGTCGTCAACAAAAAGAAAAACCTCGATGTCGGGGCAAATTACGGCACCACGAGCGAGGCGCAGGTGCAGGAACCGCTCCTCTTTCCAGAGAACATCCGTACCGATATGGGCGACGTTACCCTTACCCTCAGCCCGACATTAATCGGCGACCTAGAAGGGGCCTTCCGTTTTATGAAGAGCTACCCCTATACCTGCTGGGAACAAAAACTGTCTCGGGCGGTGATGGCCGCCAACTATCAGGAGCTGAAAAAATATCTCTCCCCGGACCTGACTTGGGACGGCAGCAACGGCACCATTGTCGAGGCCATCGACTCGGCCAAGGATTTTCAGGCGCCGAATGGCGGCATGGGCTTTTTCAAGAAGGACAACGATCGGGTCGATCCCTACCTGTCAGCCTATACTGCTCTTTGTTTTACCATGCTCGAAGGCTTGGGATATAAGACGCCGAAGACGGTGGAGGAGAAGCTGCATGGCTATCTCTTGGAAATGCTACGCACCGATGTTATGCCCAGCTATTATTCGAAAGGGATGGCCTCTTCGGTGCGGGCGGTTGCCCTTGGCGCACTGTCGCGGGCGAAAAAGATCGACACCGATATGCTGAAACGGCATATGGAACACCTCGATCAGATCGATATGTTCGGCAAATCCCAGATGCTTGAGGCGGCCATTCGTCTGGGTAACCAGGAGGCGATTGTCGAAACGATCGCCGATAAGATCCTCAGCAGCAGCAATGAAACCGGCGGACGGATAACCTTTAACGAAAGTTTTGACGACGGCTATAACCGCATCCTCTCATCGACACCGAGAACCAACTGCGCCGTTCTCTCCAGCCTTCTCCTCCTCAGCGACTCGAAAAAGGGGGCGGAACAGCTGCAGGATCTGCCCTATCGATTGGCACGAACCATCCGCACCATGCGTGGGCAAAAGGATCATTTTGAAAACACCCAGGAAAACCTCTTCTGCACGAGCAGTCTGGTGGATTACTCAAGGCGCTATGAAAAGGTCGAACCGAATATGGAGGTAGCAGTCTCATATGAAGGTGAGAGCCTGGGCAATACGCGGTTTGCATCTTTTCAGGACAAACCGCTGGTGGTCTCGCACGCCATTAACGCATCTGATCCCGGCAAGCGCAAGGTCGTGGTTGTCGACAAGAAGGGGGAAGGACGCATTTACTATGCCACCGTCATGCACTATGCCCCGCTTGCCGATCAGGAAAACAGCGTCAATGCCGGTATGCAGATAACTCGGGAATATTTTGTCGAAGATCGCAGTAGCGGAACATGGCGACTTCTCGGTCGCGAAGACAAAATCAAACGCGGCGATGTCGTGCGGGTCGATCTCTATCTGCACCTGTCGGCAGCCAGGACCCAGATCGTTGTCGACGATCCCATTCCCGGCGCCCTGGAACCGGTCAACACTGAGCTGGCCACCGCTTCACAGGTCGATGCCGACAAAGCCAAAGCCACCTACGCCGGAGGCTCGCTGTGGTTTCAGTTCAGGGATTGGAATGAGTATAATTTCTCCTTTTGGAGCTTTAACCACCGCGAGCTTCGCCATGATGCGGCGCGTTTTTATGCCGAATACCTGCCGCCCGGTAATTACCATCTGGCCTATACGGCCCAGGCGGTGGCCGAGGGCGATTTTGTAACCCAGCCGGTATTTGCCGGGGAGATGTACGATGCCGATATTTACGGCAAGGGCGTGAGCGGCAGTCTCCATGTCGATCCGTAAATTCGTGCGGAGGTGGGGAGGATGGATCGGTGCGGCACTTGCCGTGCCGATTCTCCTTGTGTCGATTACCATTTTTGACTTAGCCCCTGATCTCCCAATTTCACTCGATGCTGCGGTTCTTCAGGGGGCCATGCCGATCTTTTCCGACCGCTATGGCCTACCCCTCAGTCGTTCCTATCAAAGTGCCCTCAACCCCCATAACCTTGTCCCCTACCATGACGTTCCCGAACGGCTGATCGCTGCATTCATTGCCGCCGAAGACGCCCGATTCTTCAAACACCACGGCATCGACTGGCTGGCCAGAATGCACGCCTTGTGGCAAAACATCAAGGGGTTTGAAAATGTCCGCGGCGCAAGTACCATCAGCGAACAGGTCGTTCGTATTCTTCATCCAAGACCAAGAACCTATTGGTCTCGCTGGCTGGAAGGCTGGGATGCCACGCGCCTTGAACATCGATTTGATAAACATGAGCTGCTGGAGTTTTACCTCAACCAAGTGCCTTTTTCCTCCGGTCGCCGCGGGGTCGTCCAGGCGGCCCGATATTATTTCGGCAGATCGCTTGCCACCCTCAATACCAAGGAGATGTTGGCCCTTGCTACAATGGTCCGGGCGCCGTCTCTTCTCGACCCTATCAGAGGGAAAGGCGATCTGGAAAAAAGGATCGCTCTTTTGGCCGCGCGCATGGTGCGGCAAGGCACATTGTCCCAGGAATCGTATAAGGATGCCACCGACGGCCGGTTGCAGATGCACACCTCGGAACTATCGGTTGCCGCGCATCATTTCCTTGCCTATGTGAAAGAGCGGGTGGATGGTGTAGTAAGATCGTCCCAGCCGATTCGCACAACCCTTGACGGCGAACTGCAGCAGAAGGTGCAGGAACTCCTAGAACAACGACTGAGGGACATCTCCGAATACGGCCTGAAAAACGGCGGGGTCCTGATAATTGATCATAGTACCGGGGAGGTTCTGACCTGGGCGGTGGCCGGAAAGATTGATGACAAAGACAGCGGCTACGATCATGACGCGATCAGAACGGCCCGACAACCCGGTTCGACCCTGAAGCCTTTTGTCTATGCTCTGGCCTTAGACAAAGGCTGGACTGCCGAAACCACCATAAAAGATGAACCGCTCGTTGAACAGGTTGAGCACGGCCTGCACATTTATCGGAATTTTAGCCAGGTGTATTATGGGGAGGTGAGTATGGCTGTCGCCTTGGGCAATTCCTTGAACACCCCGGCGGTCAGGACTCTCAATTTTGTTGGCCTGGACAACTTTCTGCGAACCCTTCAAAATTCAGGAATGACCTGCCTAACGAGGGGAATGGAAATATATGGCAACGGCCTTGTCCTCGGAAATGCTGAGATCTCGCTGCTGGAACTCGTTCAAGCCTATGGTGCCCTGGCCCAAGGGGGCATTCCCTTGACACTTTCAGTATTGCTTGACGAAGGCACTTCCAAAAAAGATATCGACCAGCGCCTTTTTTCCGAGCAGGCAGCAAAAACCATCGGAATGATCCTTTCCGAGGATGCCTATCGACAGTTGGAGTTCGGCAAGTACAGTGTTCTCAGCTTCCCGGAACGTACAGCAGTGAAAACAGGAACCTCAGCAAAGGCCAATGATGTATGGACTGTGGCCTATAACGGTCGTTATCTGATCGGCATCTGGTTTGGCAACATGGACAGATCGCCGCCGAAAAAACAGGTCACTGGTGCTGGAGGGCCAGCACTGCTGGCACGCAGCGTTTTTGGCGAAGTTACGAAGCGTTACGGATATTGTCCTATGCCAAAAATTGATCTTGTTCAGGTAGAGTCAAATTTGCCTTCGGCTCGGGAGGCAATAAGAATGATAATTCCAACCGAAGACATGGAAATTCTCTTTGATCCGCGAATTCCCAACAATTCTCAAGTCATTCCTTTTACTCTCTCCGGAGTGACTCAAGATGATAAAGTCGAGTGGGATATCGACAATGAAAACTTCCTGTCGCCAGTTCATGACAAACTCTTATGGCCAGTGACACTTGGGGAACATACCGTTTCCGCCAAGGTTAAAAGTGGAGACGGCCGCCTCATTTCACTCCCAGCGCGAAAAATCACTGTTAAATAAGTTTGTTGTCAACTATTCATGAGGATTCAACCGATGATGGTGAGGTGATAAGTCATTGCTTTTTTCGGGGTTCCCCTAAAAGCCCCTTCCAAGGAAGAGCCAACCAGACCAATGCATCAAAACTACCTTTCCCAGATAGCCTTAGCGCTTATTTTGCGCTGCAATCAATAATTGGCATTGAACCAAGGTTGCCAAGACCTATTCAGATAAAAACGGAAAATATTTACCGAGATTTGACAGCAGTATCCTGCAGCATCTGAATATCACGCATGAATATCAATGAAAGGCCTCAAGTACTTTGGCATGTTGACTGTGGAAACTGACTGCATTTCTGAGACAATGTTGGTTTGCCGCATTTAGCAGGTACGTATTTGTCATGGCAAGGCTTGGTTAAACATCACACCTCTGAGGTTAACAATCTTTCTGATAAGGTTGCTGGCCAATATACGTAACAAATTTCACTCGGCCCAAAGTCCAGATATTTCCAAAATATCCGTAACATCTGACATTATCTTTATCCATGCCGTATCTTGAGTACCAGAACACACATTGCAAGGGTGAAACTGACCGTATTTGCCAAAATCAATGGTAGATCCATAAGGAGAAACCCATAAATCAGCCACAGAAACAATCCTGTACTGAGAATGGTATACATCAGGAGAGAAACATCATTGGTTCTTTTTGATCGCAATATCTTGATAACTTGAGGCAAGAATGAACAGGTCGTACATGTTGCCGCAATTAATCCAATAAGTGTGGTCGTGTCAAAATTCATGACAAACCCGTAGCCTTGGCCACAGGCAGCTCTTGCCAATTAGTGGTATAAGCGGGTGACTTCCGTGTCTGTTGCATCGACCACGGTTTATACTCAGCTGTTGTCATACCGTACTGAATGGTACTTCGCCCCCATTTACTATTGATCCTGTCCAGTGCGGTCATCAACTGTTTATCCTCTTTCTCTGCTGGCCGTAAGAACGAGAACAAATCCTGCTGTCTGTATCCTTGCTTAACGATACCGGCGAGCATAACACCAGTCTTTCGATATCGATATCCGGGCTTGTACAATGACTTGAGGCACTGCAGAGCTGCGGTTATGAGATCTGGTGTTGAAGAAGTGGGCTGATGAAGAGTAATTGTTTGATTATTGGAATAACTGGCCTGTTCATCAAACGGCCCGGTTGTGATAAAGATATTTAGAGTATCTGCTTCAACTCCCAGTTTGCGTAGTTTTTCGCCAGCTATCGAAACAAAATTGATGACGGCCTCTCTGAGGTTGTAAAGGTCGGTAACCGGATGCCCGAATGATCTTGAAGTAATGATTGATTTTGGACACGGAGGAGCATTTTCAAGCGAAATACATGAAATACCGTTCAGCTCCAAAGCAGTACGAGCCCCAACAACGGTCAATTGCTTACGAATCCATGTTTCATCGGCCGTCTTAAGATCAAGTGCAGTATAGATACCACGGCTGTTCAGCTTTTCGGTAGAACGTCTGCCAATTCCCCAAACATCATTAACCTCGGTCATTGCCAGAACCTGGTCTATTTGACTGTTGCCAGCAAGATCGAAGACTCCATTGAATTGTTCCTCTTTCTTTGCGACTCGATTGGCAATCTTTGCCAGTGTTTTGGTTGTGGCAATACCAATGGACACAGGAATACCAACCTGTTTTCTTACTCTCTCCCTCAATTCCGCTGCATATTTGACCCGGTCCCAGACTTTAGTTACCGGTAATGATATAAATGCCTCATCAATTGAATAAACCTCAACGTCTGGTTCCATCTGCCGCAACACATCCATCACTCGGTGCGAGAGATCCCCGTATAATGCATAGTTTGAAGAAAAAACATGAACCTTGTGTTTGGCAATCACATGCTTGACCTTGAAGAAAGGTTCACCCATAGGAATACCAAGAGCTTTTGCTTCATTTGATCGGGCAACAATACAACCGTCATTATTGGTAAGCACGACAACGGGCTTACCGTTCAGCTCTGGCCGGAACAGTCGCTCACATGAAACATAGAAGTTGTTGCAATCTACGAGGGCGAAGACTTTCTTCATTAAACAGGCCGGTTAGAATTGATGGATAACACTGGTGACCACTCCCCAGACACTGAAGTCGGTATCTTCTGTGATTTCAACAGGTGGGTAATCGGGGTTTGCCGCAACCAACTGACAAGTGGTGCTGTCTTGTACGAATCTCTTCACCGTCAGTTCACCATTAACGATAGCGATGACAATTTTCCCGCTGGTTGCTTCAAGGGATCGGTCAACAACCAGAATATCGCCATCATTTATCCCTACGTCTTTCATTGAATCACCCGCAACCCTTACAAAGAACGTGGCAACTGGATGTTGAATCAGCAGCTCATTCAAATCAAGTTTTCGGTCTATATGGTCATCGGCAGGTGAAGGAAAACCAGCAGAAACGCCGCAGGTAAAGAGAGGGCATACAACCTTGGTCTTTTGTTCAACTTCAAAAATAGCATTTATCGAGGAATCTGTTTTCATGCAGGTAAGAATATCACATAATCCAAAAAAGATAATGTCTAAATCCTACGATTAGTCCGCACACCCTAAATAGTGAACAGTTGCAGATTTTTAGATAATACAAGAAATTGTCCTATAAAAATCAATGCCAGTTTGGACAGGTGTAGATTATCGACACCCAAAATGCTATCAGATATTTTTTAATTCCGGCCAACTGTGATTTTTAAAACTAACTGGCAATCATTTTGATCTTCACTGGAGTTGCAACGAGGAGGTAGTAATGGTACCCTTGGAGAAGTCTATAAGACTCAGATACTTTAAGCGAAGAAGTGACATGTTTTTCAGCAGATTGAATAAAAATCACATCGTTCGTTGATTTTATCGCTGACCGTGAATCATATGCTTAAAAGAAATACGGGATTTTGTCTTTGGAGGAAATAATGGGGGGCAGGCGTTGATGTTAAAGAGTTTTACAGATGATGTTAAACAGACGATTAAGATAATAAAAAAAAGAACTTAACACATATTGGATAGCATGTCGCTAATTGTCGCTAATTGTCGCCAATTTTCAACAATCCAAAATGCGCTAAGTCCTTGATTTATGGTCGGGGCGGCAGNNCTCCCAAGGCAGGCGCGCTAACCAGACTGCGCTACGCCCCGACAAAAAAAAAGAAAATCCAATCTGTAAATTGGACTTGAGATGTTTGGCTCCCCGGGACGGACTTGAACCGCCGACAGGGTGATTAACAGTCACCTGCTCTACCAACTGAGCTACCGAGGAATATTGGGGCCACTTATAGCACATTCTCTGGAGCTTCGTCAACACTTTTACACGTTTTTTTATATGACAAGAAAGTTCACAAAGAGTAAACAAGGGGGAGGAGAGGTGAAATAAAGCGGTGCCTGATCTCACCTCTCCTCCCCACATGCCTTTCTTCTCAAGATACGCCCCCGGTCAAACCACAACCTTGTAACGGTGAAAAATGAAACTCCCCGCCAACAAAACAAAAATCATCGCCACCATCGGGCCGGCCTCTGACAATGTAGAGACCCTGATCCAATTGATCCAGGCCGGGATGAATATCGCCCGACTGAACTTCTCCCACGGCAAATTTTCCTCACACCGTAAGACCATTGCCCGAATACGAGAGGCGGCCCAGTATTGCGGTTGCCGCATTGCCATTATGGCAGACCTCCCCGGCCCCAAGATGCGTATCGGCACCATAGCCGATGAACCCGTCCTGCTCAAGACCGGAGAGGCTTTCACCCTGACCACTGAAGAGATAATCGGAGACATTCACCGGGCCTCTGTCACCTGCCCGGATCTCCCGAAGGCAGTCAAGGCCGGTAATATCCTCTACCTCGATGATGGTTTTATTCAGCTTATTGTTGATTCGGTGCAGGGCCAGGAGGTAAAATGCGAGGTCCAGGTTGGCGGCAAGTTACGCTCTCGTAAAGGGCTCAATCTGCCAGGCATTGACCTGGGCGTTTCGGCCTTTACCGCCCATGATCGCAAATGTCTGAAATTTGCCCTCAGACATGGCGTGGACGCCGTCAGCCAATCCTTTGTCGCGACCGCGGCCGACCTCATAGATGTCAGAGAAACGGCAAGACAATTGGGTTATTCCCCTTTTATTATTGCCAAGATCGAACGCTCTGAGGCCCTCGAGCATCTGGATACCATCCTGCATGCGGCTGACGGTCTGATGATCGCCCGTGGCGACTTAGGGGTTGAAATCCCTATTGAAGAGATGGCCATCACCCAGAAAAAAATCATGGCCCAGGCCCAAAGGGCGGGAAAACCGGTGATCACCGCCACCCAGATGCTCGAATCCATGACCACTAACCGCAGGCCGACCCGAGCCGAGGCCACCGATGTCGCCAATGCCATCCTTGATGGCACCGATTGCATCATGCTCTCCGCCGAATCCGCTATGGGCGATTATCCGGTCGAGGCAGTGGCCATGCTGGCCTCAATCGGCACCTCCATTGAAAACTTCCGCCCAGACTGTCCACTCCGCAGACAGCTGAACCTGGATCGCGACTGGAAAAAGGCCGCCACCGGCCTCATCACCCTGGCAGTCGATGCCACTATCGAGCGAATCGAGCCCGCGTTCCTGATTATTCCCACCCAATCCGGGGCCACGGCCCGCAATATCGCCCGTTTCCGTCATAAAATCTGGACCTTTGCCATCTCCAGTTCCGAAAAAACCTGCCAGGAGCTCCTTTTTTCATATGGAGTCCACCCCCTGACCGCTCTGCCCATGCCTGACGACTGGAATCGCTATGCCGATGCACTCCAGCAACACTATGAACTTCCTGGCGAATTTTCTATCCTGACCGAAGGCCCCTCCCCTCAACACCCGGATACCAACCACCGCATGGAGCTTATCCATCTGGGAATCGCCAGAAATACCCTCGAAGTCCTCCCCTGAGGAAAACAGGAAGCCCTTCGACCATCGATGCCCAAAGAGGGAAACCCAAATACCCCGATTTCTGCCAATCAGTTACCAATATTATGCATTGACACCTGTTGCAATTAAGAATACAACTCTCCCATAATGGCTATGGGCCCAAAAGACGATTCCGTCTCGCCGCCCCCCATAACAACCTGATAATTATTACCCTCTGATCCTGTATCATCCAGCAATATGCAGCATCCCGAGCACCCAAAATTCTGGCCATTCCGCAAGCAGCTCAGCACCATCATTATCATTGCCCTGTTTTCTATTCTGAGCTGCGGTCTCTTCGGGGCCTGGCGTCTCCAGCAGTTCAGCGCCAGTCAGATCACAATCCAGCAATCATCCCAAAACCTTCAGCATCACCTGCGCACCAATCTGGAAAAAACCAGAATCATCGGCGAGATTCATACCCAACTCCGTCTCTATATGCAGTCTGGTGGGACTGACAATCTCAACTTGATTCATGACTCATCAGAAGACCTCCAGCGTCGCGATCTCTCACCCGAAGAGAAAAGAAATCTGGAGCAATTTCTGGAGATGATCGCCATCCTGGAAGTCCGGATGAAAAGTCTGGACGAGAACACCAAAAAAGTCTTCCTGCTTGAAAAAAACCTTATCAAAACCACCGGACAACTGATGTCCATTTCAAGCGTTGAACAAGGCAACGTCATCCGGCCTTTAGTCATTGGCAGCTGCCTGCAACATCATCAACTCTTTGTGCAATCCATTGTCGCCAGCCATATAGAGGTCTTGAACCGGATCCAGCAAGAGGCGGCAGATATCTTCTCCACCCTGGAAATCCAACTGACCGCCCTCAGCAACACCCTCAACCCCGATCAGCAAAAGTTTATCGAAAAACTGAAGAGCATCAACTACGAATTAGATGAGACGGTGCAAACCATCACCGCCATCCGCATCGCCACCCTGGAGGCTCAACACAAGACTGAACAATTTTTAGATGACATTAACACGACAACAACCCTGGACTCCCAGTCCCAAAACGCCAACGCCAACGCCCTCATAAACAAAAACCTGCAACAGGCCCGGGCCAATCTGCTCATCATGTCCGCAAGTCTCATTGTGGCGGCCCTCATGTTCGCGGTCATAGCCTTCTTCTTACATCAAAGAATGATCAAACCCCTGGTGGCTTTTGTCAAACTGCTCCGCCGCATGACCAAGCTTTTAGCCAACTTTCGCGGACAACAGGTGGCCGAAGATGAAAACATCCTCCAACTCACCGAAATGGGCAACAATCGGCATGATGAATTGGGTGAGGCTGCCTTGGCGGTAACGACGCTGATCACTCGCCTGCGTGAACTTTCGCTCTTTCGTCAGACCATTGAGGCCGATGAATCGACCGCTGATATCTACGCCCGGCTGTCGCAGATTTTTGTGCACAAACTGGGGCTGGAACGATTTGTCATCCTGGAACAATCTGATGAAAAAGATTCCACTTTAGCGCCTGTTTATTGTAACCCTCCGGAACTGGCGTCTGAACTTCCTGAATTTGCCATGGCCGAACACTGCCGCGCCAAACGGACAGGACTCATGATCACCTCCCTGGAAACCCCACTGATCTGCAAACAATATCCCTTCTCCGACACCATGGATCATGTCTGTATTCCCATGCTGGTGGGGGGGAATATCGTCGGGGTTATCCAATTTCTCTTCTCCCTCGACCTGCCTGTAGAGGTACAACGCAACAAAAACATGGCCATAGAAGAGGCCAGATATTATATAGCCGAGGCCCTTCCGATCCTCCAGGCCAAGCGCCTAACGCATAAGCTGGAAGGGATGGCCACTAAAGACCCGCTCACCGGCCTCTACAACCGCCGCTATCTGGATGGATGTATCGACAAATTAGTCGAAGGAGCCCTGCGCCGCAAGAGCAAGATCGGTATTTTGATGTGTGATATCGATCACTTCAAGAGAGTCAACGACCTCTTCGGCCATGATACTGGCGATTTCGTCCTGGTTCATTTGGCCCAGATTTGCCAGCACTGCGCCCGTAAAGCCGATCTGGTGATCCGCTTTGGCGGAGAAGAGTTCCTGATCATCCTCCCCGACTGTGACGAATCGTGCGCAGCTACCCTGGCCGAACGAATCAGGGTGACGGTCGAGGAGAGCAACATTCATACGCCCAACCGCACGCTCCAACAGACCATAAGTATCGGTGTGGCTGAATTTTCGTACACCTCAACCAAGACCATCTGGGACATAATCAAACTGGCCGACATTGCCCTCTACCAGGCAAAGAGCAATGGCCGGAATCAAGTCCTCATCTGCCAGGATGTCAGCGCGCTCATAGAAGAGGAGGAGTGAGAGCTGTGGAGCCATCACCTCAACCAGAATGGTAACCGTGTCGTGCTCCAAGCAAATCGAACGAAGCACGGGACACGATGAAGTGTTTGCCCAACAAAGCCGACAAACTGAACGCTTGCTTTGAGATAATGGGACAAAACAATTCGGGCCTTTTGGCCCAATGACGCGGCATATGCCGCAACATTGGGCCAAAAGGCCCGATTCCCAACAAACTATCCGCTGTCCTTTCTGCGGCGCCTACTTCTGCTGCCCCCCCATCATTCCCTTCATCATTTCCATGGCCTGCTCCATCTCCTGTTTTTCTTCCGGCGTCATCTGTTGCCCATCCTCATCCGGGGCAAGCAAGGGATTTACCGGCTGCTCCTGCATTTTTTTGGCGCCATCAGGGGATTTCAACGTGGCCATGGTCTGCTGGGCCAGAGAACGGGCCAGAGCATCGACCTGAGGATCAGCCACAGCCTCGATCCCAGGGGGCGGCTCAAAATATTTCGCGCTGACATCTCCCTCATCTATGGACGTCGCCTCCTGTTTCATACTCATGCCCATCATATTTGATTCGGTCTTGAGCGGGATACCGGCGTCATGGAGAGTATAAACCGTGGAGCCCATCATCTGCACCCTATCACAGTCATAGCCCAGGATTTTTGCCGCCTTCTGCTCGACCTTGGCCGCCATGGACTCGGCTCCCGGAAACAAACTCATTTTTTTAACATTCTCAAGGACCTGTTTCTGCTCGGCCGCTGACAAACGCTGATATTCTTCAAACATATATTTTTGTGGATTCACTGATTTCGTCCCGGTACGGGTGATCAGGTCAAAGGTATACACCCAGTCCGGAGACTCGATTGAAACAGTATCGGTGGCCGTGACCGTGCCCATCATGCTTGTCTTACCGTTATGGTACCTTGCAGTCTCGCGTCCATACTCCCGGACATAGAGGGTCTCAGTGCCCTTCTCCATGCCGCTGATGGTATAATGAATGGTGGCGGCCTTGAATGGCAGCTTTTTCTCCCAGGGGTTTGAGTTACCGGCTGCTGCCATGATTGGCAATAACAACAGCAGCGCAAGCACCAGACCTAATTTTCCTTTTTTCATGTCCCATCCTCCTTGTTGAAGTGTTAAAACCCCACCGGTAAACCGTCACTCCCCATCGACCCAACAAAAACAAAGCTTCCTTAGGGACTCGGAAAATACTGATGTACCGTTTTTGGTAGGGTGCGCCGTGCGCACCGTTGCTGTCAATGCCAAGGATAGCGGCAGTTCAGGCGATGTGCGCACGGCGCACCCTACTCAAGAAAATGGTATATCGACAATTTCCGAGTCCCTTAACTCTTATTTCAACAATCTCAAGCAAACCGCTCCCGCATCTGAGCCACGCCCTCATCTGCCAGATAGTCATCAAAGGGCATCATCTTGTCAATAACACCGCCGGGCAGGATCTCCACAATCCTGTTGGCGACAGTGGCCACAAACTGATGGTCATGGGAGGCAAAAAGCACCACCTCGGGGAAGGCCAGGAGGGCATCATTGAGGGCAGTGATCGATTCCAGATCAAGATGATTGGTAGGTTCATCAAAGATCAGGGCATTGGCATCCGAGAGCATCATCTTCGACAACATGCAACGCACCCGCTCACCTCCAGAAAGCACACTGGTTTTCTTCAAGGCCTCATCACCAGAAAAGAGCATCTTTCCCAGAAAACCCCGAGCAAAGGTCTCGCCCTCGGTAATCGGGGTGTACTGCCCCAACCAATCTACCAAGGCCAGGTCATTGGCAAAATAAGCACTGTTATCCATAGGGAAATAGGAGACACTCATCGTCACCCCCCAGCGGAAGGTGCCGCTGTCTGGTTCGAGCTCGCCTGCCAGGATCTGGAACAAGGTCGTCTTGGCGACACTGTTGATTCCGACAAAGGCCACTTTATCCCCCTGGTGCAGGGTAAAGTCCAGATCTTTGAACAGCGAAACGCCGTCAATAGACTTGGAGAGCCCTTGGACCTCGAGAATAATATCGCCACAGGGCCGTCCGGCCTTGAACGAGATAAAGGGATATTTTCGTGAGGAAACGGGCATATCCTCAATCTGCAGCTTATCCAGAAGCTTTTTCCGGGACGTGGCCTGCTTGGACTTCGAGGCATTGGCAGAAAACCGGAGGATAAACTCCTTGAGTTCCTTGGCCTTATCCGTCACCTTTTTATTGTCGCTCTGCCGCTGTTTCAGACTGAGCTGGCTGGCCTGGTACCAGAAGTCATAATTTCCCACATAGACCTGAATCTTGCCGAAATCAATGTCGGCCACATGGGTACAGACCTGATTGAGGAAATGACGATCATGGGAAACAATGATCACCGTATTCTGGAAACGGGCCAGAAAGTCCTCCAGCCAGGTGATTGACTGGAGATCCAGATGGTTGGTCGGTTCATCCAGCAGCAGGATATCGGGATTGCCGAACAGGGCCTGGGCCAGAAGCACCCGCACTTTTTCGCCGCCCTCAAGCTCCTTCATCCTCTTGTGCAGGAATTCTTCGGTGATTCCCAGACCGCTGAGGAGCACCGAGGCCTCGGAATCGGCCTCGTAGCCGTTCATTTCACCAAACTCCGCCTCCAGTTCGCCGCTACGAATGCCATCGGCCTCATTAAAATCGGACTTGGCATACAGGGCTTCCCGCTCGGCCATCAAATCATACAATCGGCTATGGCCCATGATAACCGTATTGAGCACGGTCTCCTCGTCAAAGGCGAAATGATCCTGCCTGAGCATCGCTATCCGCTCGCGGCTCCCGACAGAGATCTCCCCCTTATCCGGCGGGAAATCACCGGCCAGGATCTTGAGAAAGGTGGACTTTCCGGCCCCATTGGCGCCGATCAGGCCATAGCAGTTGCCGGCAGTAAATTTGATGTTAACATCCTGGAAAATAATCCTTTTCCCGTAGGAGAGGGCGACATTAGTGGCGTTAATCATAATAAGAGAGTGTTTCGATGAAGGGGGTGATAAGTGTGAGCATGTTGCCCAAGTATATTCTCGTTACTGAGGGGAAAATTTCAAATTTTAGCACGACAGGAAGGAAGGACGCAAGCTTAATATGAAGAAACCAGGCTTGGAAGACGAGTCTGGTGGAGTTGACTTGTTTTTTTTAGAGAAAACCTCTGAAATTTGTATAATTTTATCAGTCAAAATTTCCACTCTTTTTCCCCCGAGTGACCACAATGCCTGAGATCAATAAGAGCCAAACCACCGGAAATATCCCGAACTGGCGGTTCTTTTGGCTCCTCGCTGTTTCAAGTGGGTAACTTGAAACAGCGAGGAGCCTGTGGCCTTTTACAAATGGCGGAGCAAGTACGGCGGGCTGGAAGTTTCTGAAGCAAAACGTTTACGAGCCCTTGAGGCAGAAAACAGGAAGCTCAAACAACTGCTTGCCGATACGATGCTGGAAAACCATGCAATAAAGGACGTGCTTTCAAAAAAGTTTTAATGCCTGCCGACCGACGAAGCGTGATTGTCTCGCTGCGAGAGGATCATCGATTCAGTGAGCGACAGGCCTGCATTATAGTTGGACTATGCCGGAGTAGTTACCGTTATGAGGCCAAGCCAAAGAACGATACAGTCATCAGGGATCGCCTGCGTGAGCTGGCTGAGCAGCGCCACAGGTTTGGTGCCCCTCGTCTGCACATTCTGTTGCGACGGGAAGGTTGCCTGATCAACCATAAACGGACAGAACGGCTGTACCGGGAAGAAGGACTTTCCCTACGTTTAAAAAAACGCAAGAAACGGCAAAGCCATCTGCGGATAATGCTGGATCGACCGGAGCGTATAAACCAGCACTGGTCAATGGATTTTGTTTCCGACAATCTTTTTAACGGTCGACGCTTTCGAGTATTAACGGTTGTCGACAACTTCAGCAGGGAATGCCCTGTGTGATGGAGGCTGATCATTCTCTTACCGGACAACGGGTAGCCAGGGTGCTTGATCGTATTGCCTTGGTTCGAGGTCTACCACAGGTAATAACAGTGGATAATGGGCCGGAATTTATTAGCAAGGCCCTTGATCTCTGGGCAGTTGAGAACAAAGTCAGGCTCCGATTTATTGCGCCGGGGAAACCGGTCCAAAATGCTTTTATAGAAAGTTTTAATGGCAGACTTCGGGACGAATGTCTCAATGAACATATTTTTGTTAATTTACACAATGCACAGCAGATCATTGAATCGTGGCGCCAGGATTATAATACCAATCGGCCTCACAGTTCTTTAAACGATATGACACCGGAAGAATTTTCAGCAAAGTTCTTCCGTAACCAACAAGCCGAAATCACTAACCTTGAACTGGTACAATAAACGGGGGAAGGTCATGCTTGCTGTGCCATTGTCGATGTTCTGGGCTCCAAAATAAAGAAATGCCCCGGAACTCCATTGGAGGCGAGGGGAATACGAGGAGGCTCAAGCCCTTCAACCTTATGGATTACAGCCCATTCGTTCGCTGTCCTACTCTTAAATTTCCCTATTACCGAAAAGCTCATAGGACTTGCGACCTGATGGTCGGCTAACTTTTCGGGGCAGGATTCACACCCGCTGGATTAGACGACTTTGCCCGTCCTGATTTTTTCATATGACCCCAATTTCCTCATATGTGCCGAGATAACAGATTCCCCAACCAAAATAAAAAAAAACCCGCTCTTCCGGCTCAAGAAGCCATTAAGAGCGGGTTTTCTTTTCTTATTCCACAAACATGGGCTAAGGGTCAGGATATCAAAATGTCAGTCAGACCCCATCTCCCGCCCCTTTTATAATTTCATGCAAACTGTATGCATTCCCGCTACGGCTGGAGCTGCAATAGTCGGCCCATAAACCGCCGCTGTTGCAGCAGCGGTTGCCAGGTTTGCACCTCCCGCAGCACCAGCTCTCACACTGCCGGTAGCACTATTGCCATCATCCAGTTGCGTATCGACAGCTTGAGCGATTGACCAGGGAACGCTGCCAGCACAGACTACCGCCCCAGTCATCCCATAAGCAGCATCCTCAACACCTAATATTCCACCCAGAGCATGAAGGGATGGCAACGCCACATTGGCGGTAGCACTACCATTCAATAAACCAGCCATACGGGTATGCTGCCAAAAATTATTACTCTCGGCAGCAAGCCCAGGTGCCGTTTGTGCCGCATAAGTTCCTGCAATGACACCATTTCCTCCGCCGTTATCTGCGCCTGTGAAGCGGGTGGACGCTGCATTATCATCACCTGGAACCGCTCTATAGCGATCTTGGTAAGAATAGTAAGCTGCCGTTACTCCCTTCAAATCATTAACAATGTTTTTGATCTTGGCATTCTCTATCAACTGTTGCCCTTTGAGTACACCACCAAGCAGCAGGCCGATAATGACAAGTACAATGGCTATCTCCACCAGGGTGAAGCCTTTCTGGTTTTTCATTTGTTTCATTGTTGATCTCCTTTTTTTGATTTTTATTGATGCTTTCTCTACACCGGAAGAAACAATATACCTCTCCGATGTTCTTTATATAATTCCGAACCCATCTCTCTACAAGATGTAGGTTTTCTTTACACTTCCGTTTTGGTCTGTAGGTTGTTTAGGCTGTAGCCTGTTAGCTAAACAACCTTTAGGCTGTCAACCTACAGGCTATCTCGGCAGGTTCAGGACAAAGACCAGGGGCTGATCGTCTGCGGAAATCACCTCCAGACTGCCGCCTGCTCCTACGGCCAGTTGCCGGGCCTGATACAGACCGATGCCCAAGCCCTTGCTCTGCTCGCTCCAGAATGGTTCGAACAACCGCTCCGGCCAGGGGTAGGGACGGCCATGAATATCGGAAAGCGTGGCCGTGGCTTTTGCCTCGTCTTCACTCAACACAATCTCCAGACTGGCCGGTTTATGTCCCTGATTCCAAATACTTTGCTCGCTATAATTGATCAGCAGATTGTCAATGATGCTGTGCAATGGTTCCTCTGCGATGTAGGCGGTAGCCGAGCCCACGATCCGGGCGCGCAGACCGTGCATGTCGGCCGCCTGTTGCCAGGCACCAGCCAGTGGGCAAGCAGTCTTGTTCTTTGCATCCGTTTTATTCGATAAGGCCGACAGGATGCGATCCGCTCGTACCCGCGCGGTGGGCATAGCCGCCCGCAAGGTAGCGAGCAATCCGGCCTCCTGTTCGGGCTTGACCACTTCTAATTGCTCAGCAGCCAGATGGATAAACTGGGCAATATTTTTCATATCATGCTGAAGAAACAACTCCATCTTCGCCGCCTGACCAAAGGCCCCCTGAACACCACCCATTTTAATCCACATATCCACATGGAGAAGAAGGAAAAAATTCTCAGCCAGTGTTTCGCTAAAATACAGCTGCTCCCCACGGTGTCTGCCGTGCCACAAGGTCACGTCGAGAGAGATCTCACCAGCCTCCAGGTGACGACTGACCCCGTCTTTTCCGACCACTCCGTCCACCCTCGTAAGCGGCGTACCAAACCAGTCGAGCTTCCACGACAGCCCCGTAACTCCCGCCCTGGCCAGATACGGCCAGCTCTGACGCAACAGATCAGGAAGATCAAAGCGCAGCCTTTCATTAAGTTGCAGCAAGGCCAGATTCACCCGCGCCTGACGGCGGGCCTGATATACCAAAACCGCCATCACTGCCATGATGGTAACGCCTATCAAAATCAGCGAAGAATAAAGACTAACCATCCTGGCGCTCGATCCCGAATTTTTTCAAAAAATAATAGATACTTTCCCGTTTAAGCCCCAACCGAAGCGCGCTCTGATTGACATTAAAGCCTGTCTCCTGCAGGACATGACGCACCAGTTTTTCCTCAACCTCTTCACGGGCAACCTTCAAACCATCACTGATCCGAGCATTGACCTGTACCCGGGCGAATCCACCGGCGGCCATTTCCCGCTCTTTGTGACAAAAGAGAAAGGCTCGACGCACGGCTTGAAGGATGGCGGAAGAAGTGGCAGGTTTGACCAGAAAATCAAAAGCCCCTTCCTTGATTGCCTCCAAGGCCGCGCTTTCCTGATCCTGACCAGTCAGGACGATAACTTTCACCGGATGCGTCATATCGCAGGTCTGACGGAGAAAAGCCAGTCCTTCCGACGGGGCATGAGGCGAGGGCGGCAGCCCAAGGTCAAGAAGCACCACCCCGACATGCGAGTGCGTCCCCAGAACCTCCAGACCGCTTCTGCGACAATCAGCCTCCAACACAGCAAACCCCTGCATCTCCAGAACGCCGCGCAGCATCAGGCGCAAAGAGTCATCGTCTTCGACAAGAAGAATGGTATCGGGTAAGGACATGAGAATTCCTTATTCCATTTGGAAGCATTCTGGTTCCCATTCACCGCAGGGAAACCCATCCCTGATGATGCGTTGCATCCAGTTCATAGTATCGGCGATCGGAAGCCATAGGCCAAGGGCGGCGAAAGTGAAAAAAACAGTATACGACTTGGTTGTCCGCACCATCTGCTGTTATTCCAAGGCAATAGCATAGCGATCAATGACATCACTGGCATTTGGGGCGTTGCCGATGGCCCGGCCGGTGGTACGGTCGCCATTATCAATCTTGCTGTCTACTTCCTCAACGAGATCACGGGGAAGATTGGTGAAGACAATAACATTGCGGACAGTGGGGTTGGCAGCCGCGTAAGCGGCAACGCCAGAATTGGCAGTAATGATGAGATGGGCTGCGCCATATAAGGTTCTGAGGCGACGCCTGGGATCGGTGTTGTCGATTTTATTGATAAAACCGTCATTGTAAAGGTGCCAGGAGGCGGCTTCAACCTCCGAACCTGCGTTGGCCTGGCCCTGGGCATTGATGGTGCCATTAATAGCACCGTTGCCATTGCCGCCGGGGGTGCTAATGTTGGGGATCTCCCCATTAGCTGAAACCGGAAAATCACCAGGCAGGTAGCTGCGGCGCTGTTTGAAATAGACAGTGGCGGCGCGCAGGTCTTCGACGATGGCAATGACGTCCTTGGCCTGCATGCTGCGGATCAGGCTCCTGCTGCCGAGGATGCCACCGAGAATCAGGCCGATGATGACCAGCACCACGGCAGTTTCGACCAGGGTGAAACCGTTATTGTTTTTCATCGTCAGATTTGTTCCTTGAAAATAAAAGTTGGATGATTCTCGGCGTTAATTTCGAGGAAGATCCTC
Organism: Desulfobulbaceae bacterium UBA2276; assembly: GCA_002347085.1. GTDB lineage: Bacteria > Desulfobacterota > Desulfobulbia > Desulfobulbales > Desulfocapsaceae > UBA2270. The sequence continues at coordinate 27,790 of DDWW01000040.1, forward strand.
ACCCACTGCGCAGGCGCAAGGGTTAATGGCAGCAGCCCCGATAGGGATGTTGGTGGCAGCGCATGTTGCTGCCACTGGACATAGGTTGACAGCAGTGCAATAGGAGGCACAGCTTGCTTTCAGCGTTTTTTCAGATATCAATGGCTGTAATAAATCCTGCGGGGTCATGAATGCCAGGAAGTCGTCAAAAGGTCCGCCATTAATCGCTGCTTCATTGAAAGGGCCTGTGATAAAAATTGAGTCGGCATCGGTGTTTTCCACTTCGTCTGCACTGGTGGGAGCCGTGTTAGCCGCACCTTTGATTGTTCTAGCCCCAAGCCCGTTTCTTCCATGGGAAATAATGCAGACTATTGCCCCACGCGGGTTGGTGATACTGGACGTGGCTGCGCCGTTACGTTCTTGCACAGTTAATACATTTGCCTCTATGCTGGAGGTGAGATGATTAATGGTGAAGGCTGTTGCGCCAGTTCTTGATGTCCATTTAGTTAGGTTGGTGTTGTTTGCCACCCGGTAGGTGAAAAAGTTTTTCCATCCATCCTGAACATCGTCACGTGAGAGACCAAGGTCACGCCAGGGGAGAACCGGTCGAACATTTGCGGGTGGCGCTGTACAGTTTGAGTCGGGGATGCCGACGCGATCTTGCAGGCCGTAAGAGGCATTCGCTGGATTTGTAGTGATGTCCGGGCACGGCAGTCTTCCATTCGTTCGTAGAAATCCGATCAGTGCCAACTTGATCCGTTCCTGTTTGGCCTTTGTTTCGGTGATAGCAGTATTCTGCAGGGTGGCGGTCATCATCTTCAGCCCCATGGTCATGGCGATGCCGATGAGGAGCACCACAATGGCCATCTCGGCCAGGGTGAATCCCTTATGGTTCCATTGAAACGTCTTCATAAATATCATCCAGTGAAAGGTGGGCGTGAACATCGGCGCAGACGACATCAAGGGACTCGTTTCCTGCGAGCAGGGCGTAGCACCATTGATTCTGGGCGTTGCGGTTGTAATATTCAACCTGTCGTTGCTCCTGAGAGACTAAAAGGTAGTAACGCAGTGCGGGCAGGGCAAGATAGGCGATGAGCTTTTCGCGGCGGTCGGTGGCTAAGGTGGCAGGTGATGACACCTCAACAATCAGGCAGGGCGATTGTTTGTAAAAGGGCGCTGAATCATCAGGGTCGCAGGCCAGCGTCACGTCAGGGTAATAAAAGACATTGTTTTGCTCGATCCGTAGTTTCATGTCGCTGATAAAGACTCCACAGGTTTTGCCACGAGCAGCAGAACGAAGATGAAAAGCCAAATTCACTGTAACCCTGTTATGATTTTCCCCGGCCACGGCCATTGCATACACCTGCCCTGCCAGATACTCGTGGCGGATGGCACTTTGCTGCTCTCCTTGCAGATATTCGTCAATGGATATAAACAATGTTTGTTCTACAGTGCCCACGGGTATTTTTCCTTTGTCGTTTACAGAGTCAGGTTGAAACCCGCCCTTTTGATGCTGGTTTCCTATAACAATGCACAAATTCTTTCAAAGCACCAATCGACTGACCATGGCCACAAAAAAACCGGCCACCAAAAGGGTAATTCCCCAGAACACTCGAGAGACCACAATCTCCAGAGCAGTATCGGGGCTGACATTCAGCAGAAAAAATCCGCCGCCACTCAGCGACACCGCCAGCATCAGAAATATCCAACGCAGGATACGGCGACGGCGTTCATGGTGTTCGTATGTGCGTTCGGGGTTCATGGCATGATGTCAGGGCTATGCATCCATTATCCTCGCAATCACTTATGCTGAACGGGGTCTGATACCGGCGGCGCGGGAGTTCCGGGTGACCCGGGCGGGGTTGCGACCGCTGGGGCCTCCATTGGATCAGACTCAGGGATCGGATCGCTCTTGGGCGTTACGACTTCCGGCACCCGTTGATGTGCCTCCCGTATCAGGCCTTTTTCAATATCCAGGGTCTGCCCTGGTCGCAAGGAGTAGGTTTTTCTTTTTTCCTCCACGCGCAACTCGATCTGTCCGGCCGTAAACGGTTCCCGCACCCGCACATTTTCGGGCAATTGTGAGCGGTCATATGACACCCCGTTCAGCCAGACGGTCTGCCTGCCATTGCTACGGGTCATAACGCCGCTCAGGGTTACAAATGCCGGTTTTTCCGGCTGTGCAGGCTTCTCCGACAACACCCCCTGCTTTTCCTGCATAAGCGATATCTCGTCCGGCGAAGCCCAGCGCATCCGTTCGAGGATTACCCGCTCCTCCTCCGTGAAAAACAGCCGTCCCAATGGCTCTGCCACCAGACTCGAAGGGTAAAGCAAACAGACGTACACTATCAGAGCCATTCTCACGCTCAAAACCTTCATGGCTTCATCTCCGCCGGGAGAGACGTGATCCCGCCCCCCGCCTCTCCCGGCGCCTCAGGTTTCAACGTCAACCAGAAGATCTTGCATACGGCGCTCAAGTTTTCTTTCAACTCTAACGACTCCTTTTCCACCTCACTCCCACGGCTGATCGAACACTCTTCGACAACAAATACGCCCCGTCCGACACTTCGTAACTCCTGGAGCAAGCGAGTAAGATCATCTTCATGCAGCAAGGGCAATGTTATCTCAATTTGACTTGAACGTAATGAGAGATAGGCACCAGCATCCTCCGGTAATCCTTCCTTCAGAGGCATTACCACCTGCTGACCAATATCGAACTGGAGCGGATAGAGCTTGTGCCGCGCCCGAATATGGCCCAGCGCCTCCACTAATTCGAGACGCGTCTCGTCGCCGATCACTCCGCTTGTCTGCAACTGGCGATACCTCTCACTATAGTTGCGAATTGTCTTTTCTTCTTCCTCAATCGCGCGCAACGCTGTTTCACCGTTGTCTCGTTCCATCTGGGCTGCCTGCATGGCTGCCAGACCGATCTTCTGGAACTTACCGACCCCGCCATACCAAACCGCACTGGCAATCAGACAGATGATCAGGAGCAAAACCGGCCATTTCAAGAGCAACATATCCGCAGATAAAAAAGATTTTTTTTTGACCCTCACCATTTCTTTTTCACTGCCTCACTTCAGACGTAAGTTGTAATGAAAAATCTGCTTTGAACGCCTCGCCATTCAAGGTAGCCTTAATCGAGCCATCCGGACTAATTTCCGTGGGCATGGCCATAGGTGTAACCGTAAGACCTTGATTCAGCTCCAAAGTGGTAATAAAACGAGTAATACTCTGATGGGCGGCCAGAAACCCCCCATTCGGGAAAACGCTTCCTTCAAGAGTGGTAATCACCTGAGCCTTGCCGGCGAGCATCCCCAGCAACAGGGCAGGAACGGCCGTCTTTCCCTGTTGTTCCCCACCCTCCCCTTCGGGTTGCTCAACCACGGGCAATTGTCCGTCACCCATTCCCTCAGCGCCGTTTTCTTCAGTGCTACCGGCGACACCAGTCAGTTTCCAGTCAAGATTCCGCACCCGAATATCTGGACAAAGAACCAGGGCGCGACTCACCAGCCCCATCATTCCCCCCGGGTAAACCGTCTGGCGCTGGATCGCGTCAACTGAATCAACAACTTTCTGCATGGCCTGGGCGGGAATTGGCGCTTCAGGGAAGTTCTGCTGCACCGACGAATATTGTTGAGATAACTGCTTAGCCTCCTGCTTGAGACGATTTTCTACTTGTCGTTGTTTGAATCCATCTCTCAATAATGGAAAACTCGTCGCCAAAACAACCGCAAAAAACAATGACGTCCCCAGAATAATCCCCTTACGAAGCTGACGCAGGCGATAATATCGCAGGACTAGATTCGAGCCATAGACATTAAACAAGCCCTTCGTTCGCAAGGCCTGCATCAAGGCCAGAAAAACCACGCCCTGCCCGTCTTCCCGGGCTGGATCAATTCCCAGTTCCGCGGCCACAACTCCGGTTTCATGAAGTTGAAAACGCATCAGTGAAGTACTCTCCAACTTTGCACCGATTTCTTCACCGATTTCACCCTGGACAGTGAGATCAACCTCCAGGGGCTGGTCACGGGCGAGAAGCTTCAATCGTTCCAGATATTGACGGGTATGGGTGCACTCGCCAAGGATCGTTTCCGCAAGAGCGTTGAGATGAATTGTTGCAAGCGAGGTCAGGCGACTGAATTTCACATGCCCAGCCTGAAGGTAGGTCTGACGCAGGCCGCCATGATGCCCGATATTCACCAGCAGCAGATGAGGTATATGAGCAAGCTTCCGGGAATCAGCAAACGACTCCAGCAACCACGGGACCGAGAGAACTCCCTGTAATGGAGCTTTCTGAGCGAGGATCCGATTTACCCAGAATGCTATCTGCTCATTATTCGTCAGTGCGCAGAACAACACCTGGTCATCGCGCCGCCCACCCGTCTCTCGTCCCTGAACCCGAGCAGCGCGATATTCAGTGGTGCGGAAGAACTGGGCCAATTTCCTCTCCAGGAGAGCACGGCGGTCACGGCCCAGGACATGAGCGGCATTCTCCTGGCGGAAATCCTCTTCAATCACATCCGTGACAAGATACAGGGGGCAATCAGGCGGGCTGTTCAGATAATGATCAAACGCGCCCAAGCCCTCTTCGTCGGCAGCAAACTGGGCAACAGGCAGGAGTACGCCATTCTGCCAGGTGAAGGCGCTCAGATTCCGCGAGGTCAGCAGTAACACGCGGACAATGGATGAATTTGAAAAGATGCCCATGGGATAAATCACATCTTGATTTTGCTGATTGTATCGTAGATCGGCCCCAGCACCGAGAGCATAACCCATCCGAGGATAGCTCCCAGCACGACGGTCATGGCCGGCTCAATCAGAGCCTGCACCTTGCCGATAGCATCCTGAATATCACGATCATAAAAATAACTGACATTTAACAGGGCATCGTCAAGGGCGCCGGTGGACTCACCTATTTTCAGCATCCGCACCACCAGCGGCGGAAACAGGCCGCTTGCTTCAAATCCGGCGGCAATGCTGACGCCCTCACGAATACTGGCCCCTACGTCCTGCAAGGCCTCTTTAATAACCACATTCCCCACAATCCCTTCCGAGATCTCCAGACAATGTAAAACCGGAATTCCCGCTCTATACATCATGGCAAAAAAATTGGCAAAACGGGAAAGCATAAGCTTTTTCAGCACCGGACCAATCAACCAGATCTTCATTTTCCAATCATCGAGCAGGTAGCGCACCTTGGGGTTGGTCGCCGCCAGATATTTGATTACGACAAAAATGGTCACAGGAATAATCAGAATCAGATACCAGTAGTTCACACAGAAATAAGAAACGGCAATCAGGGCCCGGGTATGGAGCGGCAAGACCCCGCCCATCTCCTTGATAAACCCTATCAATTGGGGCACCAGGTAGACCATCAGAAAGAAGGTGACTCCAAAGACCACCGTGCCGACAAAGGCCGGAAAAATCAATATTTTTTTGGTCGTGGAAGCAAGCTCATCATGCCATTTGATCGTCTTGGTAAGCGAAGCAAAGACCTCGGCCAGTTGCCCCGTGGTCTCACCAGCCTTGATCAGATTGACAAAGAGGGTGTCAAAGACCACGGGATGTTCCGCCATGGCCGCTGACAGGTTTTTTCCCCCTTCCACCTCATCAATCAGATTGGCAATCACCTCACGGAACCGAGGATGCTCCATGCTGTCCCGCAGATCAGCCAAGCCCTCCAGCAGCGGCACCCCGGCCTGAAGCAACTGCTCCATGTGAAAACAGAAGTTAATCAGATCAATCCGCCGCACCTTGCCCATACCCAGAGATAGAGCCTGATTCCGCACCTTGTAGGTGATAAGATCAAGCCCCATACGCAGCAGGCGCTGTTCCAGATCAGCAACATTGGCGGCGTCCAGATTGCCGTTTCTGACCTTGCCTTTACTGGTAATGGCTTTGTATTGAAAAAGTGGCATGGCAAAGATAGCTGTTTAATCGTTCAAACGATACGTCAGATCAACGACCCGGCTGATCTCATCCAGACTGGTGGTACCATCAAGCACCCGCCGACAGGCATCGTCGGCTAAAGGACGGAAACCGCCGGCCAGGGCCTTGTTCAACAGCTCACGGGTACTGCACCGCCTGGCAATCAGCTCTTCCAGATCGGCATTGATGCGAAGGAGCTCCATAACTGTGGTGCGGCCCTTATATCCTTGCTGCTCACACGCCTTGCACCCTGCCGGTTGATATAGAACGACCTCTTTGGCCGTCGTATCAACCCCAAGCAGTTTCAACTCCAACTCACTCGCATAATAGGCATATTTACATTCTGGACACAGTTTCCGCACCAGACGCTGAGCGACAATACCGATGATATTACCGGCCATAATATCCGGCAACACCCCGATATCCAACAAACGTGGAAGAGCCCCAACCGCCGAATTCGTATGGAGGGTAGAAAAGACCTGGTGGCCAGTCATCGCGGCGCGAAAGGCCATCTCGGCCGTTTCATGGTCACGGATCTCGCCGACCAGGATAATGTCAGGATCCTGGCGCATCATCGAGCGAATTCCATCGGCAAAACCCATCTTGGCCGACTCATTGATTGAGGTCTGACGGATCATGGTCATGGGATACTCCACAGGATCTTCCATTGTCATGATATTCACCGCTTCGGTATTGACATGACCCAAAACCGAGTAGAGGGTCGTCGTCTTGCCGCTACCCGTGGGGCCAGTCACCAGGATAATACCTTCCGGCCGGGCCAGCATCAACTTGAGCTGATCAAGATTGTCATCGGTGAGACCGAGATGATGCAAGGCAACCAGACTTTTTTGTCGATCGAGAATTCGGAGGACGATATTCTCGCCATGCACCGTCGGTTGGGCCGCTACCCGAAAATCAATCTGCCGTCCGACCAGGGCGAGCGAAATCCGGCCATCCTG
>DDWW01000040.1:34688-40304 GCA_002347085.1 Desulfobulbaceae bacterium UBA2276
GGCCAATAGCTCTTGTGCAGACTGCGAACCTGGCGGAGAACCCCGTCAATCCGGTAGCGGATACGCAAAAAACCAGGCTCCGGCTCAAAATGGATATCCGAGGCCCGCCGCTGTACCGCATCGGCCAACAGGGCATCAATAAGCCGCACCATGGGATGACTGTACTCATCATTACCCGCTTGCAGGCTCTGATAATCAATCTCTCCCGTTTCAATCTCCTGGAGGATACCATCGATAGAGAGTTCAAAGCCGTAAAACTGCTCAATAGCCCGCAGAATATCAGCCTCGCCACCCAGCACCGTCGTAATCTGAAACGCTCCGCCATGCAGGGCCCGAATTTGATCCAGGACCACGACGTTAAAGGTGTCGGCCATGGCAAGATGCAATTGATTCGCGGCCTTATCAAAGGAGAGGGGCAGGATATTATGACGGCGCGCCAACTCCTGCGGCACCATTTTCAAGGTCTCGGCATCGATTACCACATGATTCAGATCGATACTGGCCTGACCAATATTTTCGCTCAAGGCGTCACGAATGATCGAATCAGTGACAAAACCAAGCTCAATGAGGAGCTTGCCAAGAGGGGCATTCGTCTGTTTCTGCTCCAGCAGGGCAATACGCAACTGATCTTCGGAGACAAAGCCCTTCTCTACCAATACCGCGCCTAACGGCTTTTTCTTGCCGGCCGGGGTCATGGGGTCGCACCTGAGGTTAAGGTTGTCAAGCGGGTCCGCAAGGCCTCCGGGTCAAAACCTGCCGGTTGTCCCGCCGAGAGTTGCAAGGCTTCCTTGTAATACGTGACCGCCGGTTTCATCTGCCCCAGATGTTCCAGACTGATGGCCAGATTAAAGGGATAATCGGGCGGGACATTGGCCACGACTGATTGCGCATCACTCGCCCCTGAGACAGAGACCACGTGACTTCCGGCAGCCGCAGTGTTTTTGGCCTGCTGCAAGGCCTCAAAATAGGCCTGCTGCGCCTCGCTCCAACGCTGACCGGCGGCATAAACATTGCCTAAAGAGAAAAAGAGGGGCGCGCTCTGAGGGTACTGCTTCAGGAGCAGTTTCAACTCACTTTCCTGCTGCGCCAGATCGCCGGTCGGCGCTATAGCCAACATTCCCGCCCGCGCCAACGGATCACCCGGATCTTGATCAAGCAGACGAAGATAGAGCTCACGGGCCACAGAGGTCTCACGCCCCTGCATGGCAAGAGAGGCCAATCCCAACAAGGCGCCCCGATTTTTGGGGTCCGCCTGCAACACCTGCTGATACATATTACGGGCTAAGGGAAATTCCCCCTTCTGATAGGCGCTGTATGCTGAGATCAAGAGCAGACCGGCCTGTGGTTGCGTGGTGCGATGGGTAATGCTAATGGGGGCGGGAGCGGGCTTTTCCGGGAGTAAGGCCTCAGGGGCGGACGCAGCCTCACGTGGGGCTTCACCCCCTGCCTCGTTAGCAGTGAGGGCAGATACCCCCTGCCCCTGACTCGCCGATGAAGCTAACGGGGCACCCTTCGTGGAGACAGACACCAGCGGCGCGCCCCCAGGCAACGTAGGCGTCCCCTGGGGCGAAGCAGCAACAGGAGATGAGACAGAGGAGGGGGTCTCTTTTGACTGCGGAGGGAAGGGGGAGGATACTGGAAGGGAATCCGGCGGCGAGCTAACGATCTCTTTATTGATCTCTCCTCCCACGACTTCGGCGCCACTCGTCGAAGCCGATGTCGGAGCAGAATCCACCGACGTGCTACCATTCTCAACCACGACCACAGGAGTTGAAGTAATAGGAAGCGTCATACTCTGATAGACATAAAAGAAAAAAGCAGCCAGACCAACACCAACCAACCCTCCCACTCCTCCCAACACCAGCAAACGACGATTTCGCCCTTGGAGTTGATACTCTTTTTTAGCAGCAAACACAGTCCGTGCAGCCTGTCGAGAAGATTCCGCCGAAGCGATGGCAGGAGGAATCTTCTCATTGTCAACCGCCTCGCTCCTCGCTTCACTTTCCGGGACGGATTGCGTTGCGTTTGCGGCGGTTGCGTTTCCCCTCTCTGAATGTTCAACCGGAGTATCAACTGTGATCGCGTCCAATAAGGAAGCGGACGGCTTCGCATCCTGATCCAAACCAGCATCGGGTTCAAGCCCTGTATCCGATTCCGGCGATACCGGGGAATCCACCACCATGACATCCTGCATCCCCACCTCAACCATCAAACCCTGGTCAGGCACTGGAGAGTTCTCAAGCGTCAAGGCGTTACTCTCACCCGTCTTCCGATCCGCAATGTTATGCTTTTCGCCTTTGCTGCTTGCCGATTCAGCAGAGGGATCGGCAACAGAAGGCATAAGGACTATCTCCTCCTGCTCCTCCAGCACCAGCCGAGCATCAGGACTCATCGTCCCGGCGTCAACCACACTCTCCACGACCGGAGCCTCCGCTTCACCTCGCTTACCCGGCCCAGTCTCTCCCGCTCCCGGGATCGCTCCGCCAGGGAGGCCACCGCCACCATCAGGCTGCGCCGCACCGACTGCCGCCTCCGCAGCCTTTTGTTTGGCCTGCTCCGCCTTGCGCAAGGCCTCCATCAATAAACTCATTCGGGCCTCCCGCTCACTTGAGAACCTGTGGCCCGTTTAACATGGGCAGAGAAGGGATAGGCTTTTCGGATGGCAGATATTCCTTATATGAACGTAAATCTCGGTTCGTATCGGCCTCTTTAATCACTACCGGCCGCAAAAAGATAATCAATTCGGTCTTGGAGGCAATGTCATCCCGATAGCTGAAGAGATTGCCCAGCAAGGGAATCCGGGAGAGGCCGGGGATACCTTCCGTGCTTTTATCCAGGGTATCCTGCATCAAACCGCCCAACACTCCGATCTGGCCACTCGCCACCTTCAGAATCGACTCCACCTCACGCACCTGCACCTCCGGAACCTCACTGACCACATTGTTATCGACCAGGGTGATGGCCGGATCCTGGACATATCCGATGATCCGGGAGATGGTGGGGCGCACATTCAGCGTCACCATCTCCCCCTCGCTGATCTGCGGGGTCACCGCCATCACAAAACCAATGGGCACACTGTGCACCGTGCTGGTATAGGTTCTCTTTTCCAGGGTGGTCTCCGTGGCAGCCTCTACCTCCACCTCAATGGTGAAATAAACCCTGTTATCCACCACCTTGAGCATGGCCGTCTGGTTATTCAAGGCCATCACCTTGGGACTGGACAAGACCTTGATGTCGCCAAACTGCTCCAGCATCTTGATGGTTCCGGTCAGGGCGTCAGGATCAGCACTTTTGTCAATGGTCAGCGTGGTCACTGGCGGCAGGGCCAGATTGGAGCCGATAAGACTCTGGACAAAGCCGAAGCGACCGCCGTCGCGGGCAAGAGAGGCCCAGTCCACCCCGGCCTGATACCGGTCACCCAGTTTCACCTCGACAACAGTGGCCTCTATCAGCACCTGCTGCAGGGAACGGGCCATCAAGAGATCAATATATCGCTGAACCTCTCCGTGTTGGCTGGTGGTGGCCCGCACCATGACCAGGCCGCTTTCCGGATTACTGATAATGGAACGGCCTCCCGCCGCTGTAGCCGCACCAGCCTCTCCACCGGCGGCAGCCTCGCCACTTTCGCCAAGAATGGCATGCAGATTTGATACCAGCGTTGTCCAGAACATATTATTGGACTCCTGACTGAGCACTGTTGTTGAGCCATTGCCGCCGGCAGATCCGCCACCGCCACCTTCAGTCCCTGCCGCAGAACCGGTGGTGGCGATGGAGGTTGCCACACTTACCTCCCCTTTCGATTTACGGGCGATATTCACATAATCAATCTTGTACGTGCGAAGAAACGGCTTGTCCGATTCGATGATGAGGTTGGGACGATCCAGATTCCAGCGTATATCCACCTGCCGGGCAATTCTGGTCAGGATCTGGGGCAGGGTCTGATCGATGGCGTTCAAGGTTACATTACCGGTGATCTCGGGATGCACATCGATATTGAGGGCAGCATCGCGGGCGATCTCAAAGAGCAGTTCCCGCACCGGAACATCCTGCACCACCACGGAATACAGCTCGACCTTCCCCTCGGGAGCAGGTGGCACAATCAGCGATGAAGCACGCACTACATCCGGTATGGCTGTAGCGGCAGATAACGGCGTATCCGCAGCTGTAATATGCCGCCCATCCGCCGGACGTTCCGGCAGGTGGGCGGCACAACCAGCGACAAGCGCCATTAAGAGGACAAGAAGAAAGCTATTCAGATACCCTGCTTTTCGTATGGACATTTATCTCCCCAACAGATTCCAGATCATAACTGCTTTTGTAACTGCTCTTCAAACTCTTGAGCCCCTTGCTGAACACCCGCATTTCTCCCCAGCAACGCCTCATCAATCCCACGCACATACGGTTGAAACCGGCGCACCTCCGGGGGCAGAGTATCAATGACTTGACGGGCAGGAGTAACCTCGGAAAAATCGCCATACACAACCACCCACATCTGACGCTCCCCGCGCGTAACAGGACAAACATAGATTTTCTCCAGAAGCGAAACAGGGCGGATTTGGCGGAGAAACTTTGCCATCTCCGCCTCGCCGCTCATATCAACCGACATCAACTGAATAGTATAGTTGTTTGCACCAACTTTCCGCAACCATTGATTACCGGCCTTGCGACGCTGCGCCATCAGGTTCTCGTGAGACTTGTCAACCTGTTGTTCCCTCTCAGGCGCCGCTTGTTCTTCCGAGGCCAAAGTGGGGGTGGCGATAGGCGCTGGCTGCGAAGGCGCTGGAGCTACTGCCGAGGCAGCAGGAGAATCAGCCACGGGAAGAGGCGTCTTATCGGCTGCGATCTCGGCCCCCGAAGTCGGACGATCCAGCTCTTTCTTTTTTTCCCCGGTCACACCACTACTCTCCGGCACGATTTCACTTACTGCTTTTACCGGCTGAGTTTCCTCCAGGGCTCCCGTCTCTATCGCCTGCGCCCCCTTCTTTTTATCTTCCGCGTTCTTCACAATCAAGGGCGATGCCAGAGAGTTCTCCCGCACGACAGGCGAGGTTGCAACCCTGGAGCCCCATTGATTCCAGCCCAGCACACTTGCCAATACCAGCAAGGCCGCCGCGCTCACTCCGATAAACCATGGCGAATGGTAGAAAGGTAAACGAAATTCACTGTCACGAATCGCCGCCCGTACATGCCGGCTATGAACCATGGCCCGCGGCGCCTTTGACCCACTCGAAACCCCTGGATCGGCATAAGCCGCCAACAGAGCCTTGTCGGCCAGGATATTGACCCGGCGAATAAGACCACAGGAAGCCTTGGCGATCAATCCTTCGGCGCCCGGACTAAAAACCCCGACCTTGCCGCATCCTGCCGCTTGCAAACGAAACCGCAGATACTCAGAGATCTCGCTTTTGGTCAACGACATCAAATGAAAACTGTGGGTGATCCGCTCCTTTAACTGGCGGATATCACGTTTACGGAGATTTACATCCAGCTCCGGCTGACCAAAGAGGACGATCTGTAACAGTTTGTGCCGATGGGTCTCAAGGTTACTGAGGAGCCGGATTTCTTCCAGGGTCTCTATGGCCATGCCCTGAGCCTCTTCGACAAAAACCACCACGC
>DDWW01000065.1 GCA_002347085.1 Desulfobulbaceae bacterium UBA2276
TTAGGGACTTGCGAAGAAGCGTGGCCGGTAAATGTCAGCAAATAAATTCACCGAGATATACGCCCTGCTCTCTGACCATTTTGGCCCCCAGGGCTGGTGGCCTGGAGATTCACCGTTTGAAATCATGGTTGGAGCAGTGCTCACCCAGAATACCAATTGGGAGAATGTACGCAAGGCCATTGCCAATCTGAAAGAGGCCGGGATGCTCTCTTTTTCGGCACTTTCAACCCTGCCGATTGACGAGCTGGCCCGGCTGATTCAACCGTCTGGTTATTTTAATATCAAGGCCAAACGACTGATGAATCTTCTGGTAATGATTAGTGAGCGATACGAAGGGAGGCTTGAACTGTTACTGGCGGAAGAATTGACGGTCGCTCGTGATGCCTTGCTCTCAGTGAAAGGGATAGGACCGGAGACTGCGGATTCCATCCTCTTATATGCGGCCAATCATCCGATTTTTGTGGTAGATACCTATACCCACCGCATTTTTTCCCGCCACCATCTGATACCTGAAGAGAGCGACTATCACTCACTCCAGGAGGAGTTTCACGACCGGTTACCTGCACAATCAGCGCTTTATAATGAATATCACGCCTTGATTGTGGCCTTAGGCAAGGAGTATTGCCGCAAGAAAAACCCCCGATGCGGTCAATGTCCGTTACAGGGCACCTGAACGATAAGCAGACCTTGTTCAGGCCTTGGCCTTGAGCAGACTCCCCAGCATCTCATCAGTCACCTGAAGGGTCTTGAGATTCGCCTGGTAAAAACGAGCGTTCAGGCTCATTTGCGGCAGCTCTTCGCCAAGTTCCACGTTGGACTGCTCCACCAGCTCCAGCCCCTTGCTGGTCTGTTCATAAGTCATGGGACCAGGGGTCTCGACCCGCTGGGATTGAGCCTGAACTCCCTGAGGTTCGGCATTAGATAAGAGTACTCGACTTTTCTTAAATCCTTCCGTGTTGACATTGGCAATATTATTGGCATTGGAGCTCACTTTAGTACTGTAAGCGGACAAGCCTGACAACGCTGACTGCATGGCAGGAATCATGATAACACCTCCTCTCAAATACTTTCTTTTCTCATTCCCAGTCGTATTCGTCCCTTTTCCTCCTTGCATTATAACAACAAAACAGCAGCAACACCAGCCGTCTTACTCTTTTTTATCCCCCTGAGAGCGGAGAAACTGGAGACAGATGCTGCGAATGATGCTCGAATCCTTGGAGCTCAACCGCATCCTTCCCAGAAACTGACGGATATTGTTCATATAATACTCATGATTTTTGTCCTGAAGGAAATCAATGTTCAGCAGAGAGTTTTCCAGGTACCGATACATCCCTTCCAGCTCAAAGGTCGTGGCCAGATGTGGCGCAGGGGTTTTGACTTTCTGGTTGTGGATAATTCCATGATACAGTTCATAACAGTGGATAGCCACGGCCTGGGCCAGATTTAGCGAGGAAAAATCAGCGGTAGGGATAGAAGAGGTCAAGTGACAGAACTTCAGATCATCATTGGTCAGTCCCCGATCTTCGGGACCAAAGAGAAAAGCGATTTCGTTATCGGGCAACAGGGGGAGGAGCTCACTGACGACATCGCGCGGACTCCTGGCCGCAATCCGCTGCCGACCACGCCGGGCAGTAGTCGCCACCACCCTTGAGAATGGGGCCAAGGCGGTTTCGAGACTGTGGTGATACTCCATCTTCGCCAGGAGATGCGCGGCCTTATGGGTGGCCATCATGGCCATACGTTCAGGGTCAGGGGCCATGTTCCCTACGACAATCAGGCGGCTGACTCCCATATTCCAGGCGGCCCGAGCCGCCGCTCCGATATTTTCCGGAAATTTTGGCTCTACGAGGACGATGGCAACGTGATCAAGAAGGGAGTGATCATAATTAATCATAGGAAATGGGGCCGACCTTCAATTCAGACGATATGGTCATGAGTGTCCTGACTGATTTTTTTATACTCTTCGACCTGCTGATTGGTGCTGGTGGGCATCAATCGTTTCAAGAGCGGCACCACCCCTTGTTCAGATTTTTCAAAGAGGTGCTCGGCCTCTTTAACCGTAATCTGCCAGGCAGGAGCAAACCCCGGGGCTTTTTCAAACATGATATCGAGGGCGGTCTGATAGATATAATACTGCCGGATTTCCTTACGACCCGGCTTCTGATTCAAGGATTGGACGGTAATCCGCAGGTTATCCCGCTCCTGCTTGAGGCCCGTGAGTTCTTGTTTCCGTCTTTCATTATCGGCGGAATCAATCTCCAGCTTCGTATGCAGATGGGTCTTTAATCGGTTTATCTCCTGAAATAATTCACGACGACGCAACCAACCCCGAATATAGATAAAACAGCTCAAAAGGAAACCAAGAAAGAGCCCCCCGACAAAAGGGGTCGTCAGCATTTCCATGAGCCAGCTTGAGTTTTCCATGTCCTTCACTTCTCCTTTCATCATTTAAGGCCCTGACTTCAACAATGAAGGGGCAGTACTCTTTTATATGAGCCCCTGATTCGCACATCTTTTTAGGGGCCGTTTTAGCCAATGAGTTGGCCATGTTCTTTCTTTACGAGGGCTTAGGCGAAAGGAGGATTCCCTTCAAGCCTCAAAGACAAGTCCACTGCTATTAACGAACAGCCCCTTTATGCCTTGGCAATCGTAAAGTTGATCCGGTTTTTCCTCTGATCTACATCGAGCAGGGTCACCCGCACCCGATCGCCAATCCGGTACACCTTGGCACTACGTTCTCCCATAAGGCGGTGCTGCTTTGGATCATAGATGTAATAATCATCACGCAACTCGCCAATGGCCACCGAACCGCTGATAAACAGCTCCAGCAATTCCACGAACAAGGCAAAGCCGTTGACCCCTGAGATCACGGCATCAAAACTCTCTCCGATCTTATCCTGCATATACCGAACCTTCAAGCGGTCATTCATCTCCCGTTCGGCATTCACGGCCACCCGCTCTCGGGTAGAGAGAAAGGGGCCGATAACTTTTAGTTTTTCAACACTGAGATTTTTCTTGTTTTCTTTGGACCTGCTGATGAAATCATACAGGGCCCTATGCACCAGAAGATCTGGATAGCGGCGGATGGGCGAGGTAAAGTGGGTATAGTCGGTTGCGGCCAGACCAAAATGCCCAACATTGCGCATATCATAGCGTGCCTGCTGCATGGTGCGCAGGAGCAGATTGTTGATAACGTATTCCTTGGGGCTGCCCTTGACCATATCCAGAACTTGACCAAACCAGTCGGGATCCTGGCGGTGCTTGGGGATGTTGAGCCCCAGCGTCTTGGCAAAGCCGGTAAACTCCTCCACCTTGATGGGATCAGGTCGTTCATGGATCCGGTAGAGCGCGTTAACTGAATGCTCGGTAAAGGTCTCGGCCACTGCCTCGTTGGCCGAGAGCATAAATTCTTCAATGATCTGATGGGCAAAGTTCCGTTCAGCCCGGCCGATAGATTCTATCCTACCGCTGTCATCAAGACCGATATCCGGCTCGGGCAGGGTAAAGCCGATGGCCCCCCGTTCTTTGCGCAGTTTTTGGAGGATCGTGGCCAACTCGCCTGCCCACTTGAGGGGGGTGAGAAAGGGTTTATGCTCGCGCCGTGCGTCCTGGTCGTTGTCGATGAGGATCTGGCGGACGATGGTATAAGTAAACCGTTTGTGACTGCGGATAATAGATTTCACAAAGCGCTTCTTGACGACATTCCCCTGACGGTCAAAATCAATAATAGCGGTAAAGGCAAGACGATCCTGATCAGGGATCAAACTGCACAGGTTATTAGAAATCTTCTCTGGGAGCATCGGAATGACTCGGCCCGGGAAGTAGATGGAGGTGCCGCGGGCATAGGCATCTATATCGAGGGCGGTTCCTGGTCGCACAAAGTGGCTGACATCAGCAATCGAGACATAGAGTTTAAAACCTCGCTTAGATTTAATAACGGCCACGGCGTCATCAAAATCCTTGGCCGTTTCGCTGTCGATAGTAACATGCTGGATCTCGCGCAGATCTTCCCGACCCTTTGGCCCAGTTTCCTCAGTGATCACCTCCGGCAGTCGTGCCGCTTCCTGTTCTGCCTGCTCACTAAAGACATGAGGCAGTTTGAACTTTTCAATGACCAGGCGCATCTGGACATCAATCAAGCCTGGATCACCAAGGACTTCAACGATCTGCCCACGAAGAGGGCCCGCCTGTTCCGTAACATCCGCGCCGTCAGCAAGCTGCACAATGACGGCATCGCCTTCCTTCATACCCTCCGGAATCTTACCCTCAATATCGACCGCAAAAGGGAAACGGGGATCCTCAGGGGTAACCCGCACCCTGCTCTGCTCAAAGGAGATGAATCCAGCCAGCCGGTCGGAACCTCGCTCCAGAACGCTGATCACCTCCGCCTCAGGACGACCATCCTGGCGCACCTTATACACCCGGACAAGAACTGTATCGCCATGCCTGGCCGCCCCCATGTGAAAGGCCTCAATCGTAGGATCTTTGACGTAGGCGACGTTCCCAATCACCGCTGTGGGCCTGGTAACAAAGCCAAAGCCGCGAGGATTTTGCTCCAGGGCTCCCGTGACCAAATTGCTCTGCTTGCCGAGAGTAAAGGTATCTTTACTGGTGTGGTTCAGGATTCTTTGTTCAACCAGGCTTGCCAAGAGTATCGCCAATTCTTTCCGGGCGCCTCGCTCAAGATTGAAATCAGCGATCATTTCAGCCTGCGAAGCCGCTCCGCTGCTCTGATAGAGATAGGTCAGCACCTGCCGCTCCAGTGACTTGTCGGCTCGCGGTGCTTGCTGGTCACCTCTGACATTATGGTGCCTACCAGATGGATTTCTCAAGAATTTTTTTGTTTTTTTTCTCATAACTAATCTTTATTTTTCCCCTGACCGTTATTTTTTGGTAAGCTCTTAGAAGATCCTTCTGCTCAGCTACTTTACATAGTAGCACAGTCCTGACTGCCGGCAAAGGAATTTAGGGGCTGTCAAGAAATAACCACTCCTGTTTTACCTATTTCTTTACAGCCCCTTATGCCGTTACTAACATTAAAATGGAGTCGTTATTTTTCGGAGTCTTCACTTACCTGAACGACGTCTAACAACACGCTTCCCCGACCAATCGCACCTCCTTGGGCGCATACTCATCCCACAACAAACCGGGTAACCATGCAATATAATATCCCTTTTGATCTGGAAATATATCGCACCCAGATGCAGCAATTGATAGGCGACACCCCGGCGGATGTCTTCTGGCGGGCCCTGGATTTTGCCGTTGAGGCCCATGACGACCAGTGGCGCCGCTCAGGCGAGGCCTACATCATGCACCCCTGCTCGGTCGCCAGAATCCTGGCCGACGAAATGGATATCACCCACCCCGAGATCCTGGCGGCCGCCCTGCTCCATGACACGGTAGAGGATGTCGAAGCAATCAGCACTGATCTTATCGGGGAAAAATTTGGCCATTATGTCGAGGCCATAGTGGAAGGTTGCACCAAAATCACCCGCTTTACCGGTGACAAGCAGACCCATTACAAGATGATCCATCGCAAGATCTTCTCCGGGGCCGCCCTCCGCCCCGAGGTCATGCTGGTCAAACTGGCTGACCGACTGCATAACCTGCGGACGCTCAGCGCCATGCCCCAACACAAACGACAAAAAATTGCCGACGAGACCATTGACATCTACGCCCCGCTGGCCACAGTCCTTGGTCTGTTCAGCCTGAAACGCGAGATGTTCAACCTGGCCCTTTCCTACAAATTCCCCAAACAGAGTGCCAAACTCCTCGGGCAGATCAAACAGATCGAACAAAACCCGGTGGTCATGGATATTGTTCAGCAACTCAAGAAAAAGGCCGAAGAGGTCTGGTTTACCTGCAAGGTCACTATTCGCGCCAAGGGACTCTGGGGCTATTATGATGCCAATAACCGGATCTTGCGCAAACAGATAGACAACCCCTTAGAGATCCTGATTGTGGTTGAAAATGCCCCGGCCTGCTACCAGGCCTTGGGGATCCTGAACCAGACCTTTCCGCCTATCCCTCGAACCATCCGTGATTTTATCGCCAACCCCAAAAACACCGGCTATCAATCCCTGCACGCTCGGGCCAATATCAAGGGGGAAGAGTTTCTCTTCAAGATTCGCACCGAGGATATGGCCCGCCGAGCGCAACGAGGACTATTCAAAGGCTGGAGTTCGCAAAATTCTAACCAGCGCCGGTTTATTCATGAGATCCAGGAGATGTTCGATGTCCTCAGCTCCGACGATTCGGTTTCCTATCGTGATGTGATCGCCGCCAGTGGGAAAAAAGAGATCTATACCTATACCCCGCAGGGAGATTTAATCTATCTCCCGGTCAACTCCACGGTCCTGGATTTTGCCTTTCGCGTCCACACCGATATTGGCAGAACCTGCCTTGGTGCCATGATTGGCAGCAAGCGGATAGCCGCTGACGCCCTTTTACACGACGGGGATATGGTGCGGATTCTCCGTACTGACCACCCCATTCACTTTGACCTTAAAATGCTGGAGATCTGCCAGACACCTCGAGCCCGGGCCGAACTGGCCAAAACCTTCAAGTTGAGAAGCCAGCAGGTTGCCCAGGAGATTGGCCTGTCAGTGATAAACGAAGAGATGCGACGGTATGGCCTCCCTATCGACATCCTGGCCCGCTCAGATTTTAGGCAGATCCTCGATCATTTCACTTTAAAAGACCTGGAAGATCTCTATATTCAAGTAGGTGAGGGCAGGTTGCGATTGCCCACTATTATTGAACAAATCAAGACCGTGTTCTATGCCGGAATCTCACCTCTGGCCCAACCTACAGGGGCCTTTAACACCATTGAGCTTACCACCCTTGACCCGGCCTTTGTCAAGATGTCGGCCTGTTGCAAGCCCAGCCCCACCGATGCAAGGCTCTACGGCCTGCTCAGCGAACGCGGGCTCTCAGTACACAGCACTAATTGTCCAAGACTTGAGACAATTGAGTTGCAACGCGAGGATATTGTCTATGTGCGGTGGCGGCAGAAAGAAACCTTTGTCGCCCAGAAACAGACCATCGTCATCCTGGCCGCCTCCCGCCAGAAAATGATGATGTACGCCGGTATGGCCCCGGCCGAGATGAAGGTTCTTGATCTGATCGCGCTCTCCAAGTCCCCAACCCTGACTCCGGCCTGGGAGTTGGTCTTTGAAGTCCCCTCCCTCTATGACCTGCGGCAGGTATTAAAGCATTTTGACAAATCAGGACTGCCTTATGAGTTTGCCCTTGAATTTTAGAGGCCGTTGCAAAAAGAGCAAGGCTCTTTTTGCTCTTTTTGCTTACGGCCTCTTATGCCGGCGATCGCAACAGCCAGGCTTTTTTTGGCTGTTGCGGTCGCCGGCTGGTGTCGAATAGCAAAGAAGGAGTTCCGAAGCAAAGCTCTTTTTGCTCTTTTCAGTAACGACCTCTTATGCAACATCCAGAAAACAGTAATCCGTTCTGCTGCTTTCTGGTGTGGCGCTTGGCAGATTACATCAGTCGATGATCATACAAAGTAATGCAATGAAACAAGCGACACTTTTCTGTTTGTTTTATTACACTGCCTTATGCTGTTCCGGTGAGTTACCGCCTGCCGGATAATGCCAAATAACATACAAGCCTCCCTACACATCCTGGTCACTCTCATCTATATCATCATCCATCCTTCCGGGATGTCTGGTGTAACGGCTCAACACCCTGGTCAGCATATCGGGGAGATCATTTTGTTGCCGAGAGCTCCGGTGCAATTGTTTGATAGTCTTCTCCAGACTCAGCACCTCACCAAGAAAGACATGCCGCAACACCAAGGAAACCAGCCGGGTGATCGTGGTCAGATTAGAGATCCGCGACTGAAGATGATGGTCACGATCAAAGGCCGTGGAGGCAAAGATCTCGACCGGATTCCCCTGCAACTCACTCACCGACACATACCAGGTATTAAGTTCCCGGTCGCGGGTGCGATAGCGGACGGCATCAAGGACCTCGGGCAACTCCAGGGGTGCGCCTGCCGGACAGACCTCTTCACCTTCTCCGCCACCACTCCCCTCATAGGCGTGCAGATCTGAACGGATCAAGCCACAAATCTTCCGCAACAATTGCGGCTCGGCCTTGATGATCCGGGCAAGATGCCCGCACGAATCACAGAATTCATTTCCCTGCATATCCTGCAGCAGAGCACTTTTACCACAGCCATCACAAATCTCTTTGTTTTCAGAAGACATCATCGCACCCATCACTCCATTTTCCATCAGGAACAGTTGTTTGAATAAAAGAATTGAGCTGATCAAGAAATTCTGTTCCGGAAATCTCCTGGGCCCCAAAGCTTAACAAATGACGAGTGGTCATCTGGCAATCTATAAGTTGATACCCTGCCGCTTTCAACCGCTCAACCAAAGCTGCCAAGGCAACCTTGGAAGCATTGCTGACCCGGGTGAACATTGATTCGCCAAAAAAAATCCGATCAAGGGCAACCCCATACAGGCCGCCAACCAGGGTCTCACCCTGCCAGCACTCAACCGAATGGGCATAGCCCAGTTCATGCAATCGGCAATAGGCCTCGCGCATCTCTTGACTAATCCAGGTGCCCTCTCCTTTTTCTACACGAACCTGGGCACAGGAGGTCATAACTAAAGCAAACGCCCGGTCAAAAGTAACCGTAAACCGTTGTTTTCTGATATCCCGGGCCAGCCTTCTACTGATCATAAACGTGTTCAGGAAAAGAACTAATCGGGGATGAGTGAACCACCAGAGGAGAGGGTCTCCCTGAGAAAACCAGGGGAAAATCCCGGACCGGTAGGCCGCTATCAACCTTGCCGGTTGCAGATCCCCGCCAACAGCCAGCAATCCATCTTCATCGGCAAGGAGGGGCGAAGGGAAGGCAATTTCAGCACTCAGCTTAAAGAGCGGCATAAGCTCATGCCACCTGACCAACGGGTAAAGTCACAATAAATTCGGCACCTTTTCCATACTCAGCCGTGGCACTGATGGCACCATGATGACGTTCTACAATCTTTTTACAGATGGAAAGCCCGATACCCGTACCCTTGATCTGCTGCTGGGTATGCAGTCGCTGAAAAATATCAAAGATCTTTTCCTGATATTCGTCCTTAAAGCCGATGCCGTTGTCCTTGATGGAAATGGCAAGATAGGCCTTGGGGTCATACCCCTCCGGCACCGAGGTGCGAGTAATCCGGACTTCGGGGGCTCGATCAGGATGATGATATTTCAGACAGTTGCCAACGATATTTTGGAAGAGTTGCCGGATCTGCAGAGGGTCGGCCGTAATCGTCCCCAAATCGTCCACCAAGATAACAGCGTCGCTCGCTTCAATCTTGATGATCAGGTCCTCAAGAACCGCTTCAATCACGCTGTTCAGATGAACCTGAACAAAGGGCTGCGATTCTTTGTCGATCCGGGAATAGTACAACAGACCGTTAATCAACAATTGCATCCGATCAGCCGAATTGATAATCCGCTCCAGATAGGCCTGTCCTTTCTCAGCGATGGTCGAGGCAAGATGCGTTTTCAACCGCTGACTGAAGGCCTGGATCAACATCAAGGGTTCCTGGAGATCGTGGGAAATCACATGCGAGAAGTCCTGCAGTTCGTGGTTGCGCACCAGCAGATCCTGGGCCGCCTGAGACAGGGCGCGCTCCGCATCCTTCCAGGACGTAATATCCCTTGAGACCTCAATAATCCCAACCAGCTTGCCGCTGGAAGCCCGAAACGGGGTAGCAGTGACCACGCAGGGGAAGGTGCTGCCATCCGCCTTAACCTTTTGCGACTCAACCTCCACCCTTTCCGCCCCGGCAAGGATCTTGGTCAGAGGACACTCAGGGGTATGACAAAGTCGGCCGGCAAAGACCTCAAAACATTTACGGCCGGTAATCGTCTCGACACCACTATGACCCGTAAGGGCCATAAATGCCCGATTGGCGCGAATAACCGTAAAATCCCGATCGATAATATGCATGCCGTCGGGTGCGCTGTTAAAAATTTGAATAAATTCATCATTGATCTCGACCAGGGCCTTTTCTATCTGTTGCTGCTCCTTGATCCTGGCATCAAGCAGGGTATTGGTGCGGCGCAGTTCTTTTGTTCGACTGGCAACCCGGTATTCAAGCTCTTCCTTGATCTTCACCAATTCCTGCGCGCTTTGCTTGTGTTCGTCAACCTCCTTAAGAAGCCGCTGATTAGCGATCTGCAATTGAGAGCTGCGAGCCTCCAGGCGGCTGGCAAAAAAATGGATCATCACCAGCCCCATAAGGGCCGCTACCAGATGACTGATCCGCAAGGGCCAGGGAGATTTACGAAAATGGAGAGGCAGGGACACCGAGATACCACCCCGGAGCTCACCGGATATATAGCCGTCATGGCAGGGCAGGCACGCCCCGGTGACCCGTAGTGGGGCCATATAGCGGAAGGTTTCCCCTTCCTTGCTGTCAACAAAAATGCTTTGTTCGGTCGCACCCTGCTCAAAATCTTTCATCCATTGCTCTTCCCAGTCCGAGGCCTTGTTTTCCGGTCGGATAGGATCGAGACTGGTCAGGTGAAATCGTATCTTGCTCTGGCGATCGGCAATCTCGGCAATTTGACGGGTCATATAGGCGGGATTGATCCGAGTAAGCCTGCGCCCATCGTTCGTCACCACAGACTGCTGCTCTTCGGGCATATAGGGATTGACCGGATTTTTTTCATCGGTAAAGACCAAGACCCCGCCATGCTCGGCATTCCAGGAACGCACCGCCACGATATGGGTCAAGAAGGCTCGCGCTGTTTCCAGGGCAATGTCCCTTTTCTCCCGAAGATCATCGGCGTGGTTCCAGAGAAACGAAAGCAGAACTGTGCAAATCCAAATCGCGCTGGCGATAGCCCGATATTTTTTTATCGGATTAGTCATGAAGGTTGAGTGAAGCAGGTCATAACAAGGTTGAGGTCCTCATAAGATTTATCACCAGAGTTGTTACGGCAGACAGGTTAGAGCAGGCAGGTCTTGTCCCGAAGTTCCTGAAAAAAGACCTTCTCATTCTGCGAGTAATCAACCGGAACCTCGATCAGGTGGAGGCCGGATTGTTTGAGACACCCCGACAGCAACGGGGCAAGCTCGCCGGCCCGAGTAACCCGATACCCGTTCGCCCCATAACTCTGGGCATAGTGTATAAAATCTGGATTGGAAAAGTCAAGGCCAAAGTCAGGCAGGTTCATCCCGCCCTGTTTCCACTTGATCATCCCATAGCCATTATCACGCAAAACAATGACCACGAGATGCAACTTGAGACGGAGAGCAGTTTCCATCTCCTGCGAGTTCATCATAAAGCCGCCATCGCCGCATACGGCTACGACCTGTCGCTGCGGGTACAGGAGTTTAGCGGCAATGGCCACCGGCAGGCCGGCACCCATAGTGGCCAAGGCGTTGTCGAGAAGCAGCGAATCCGGCTGGGTCGCCTTGAAATTACGGGCAAACCAGATCTTGTACATCCCATTATCGAGCGAGATAATACTGTTATCATCGACACTCGTACGGATATCGCTGACGATCTGTTGCGGGGTATCAGGAAATTGTTCATACCCTTGCTGACTATAGACATGGGTGTTGATTTCTTTATGGATGCGTTGGAAATAGTCATGATTGGGATTGGACGACGGACAAATACGTTGTGACAACTGCGCCAGGGTGGTGCCGATATCACCCACAATTTCATGCTGGGGGAAATAGACCTCATCGATATCCGCGGGCGCATAATTGACATGGATGACCCGCATCCCCTGTTGATTCATAAAAAATGGCGGCTTTTCGACCACATCATGGCCAACATTGATAATCACATCGGCCCGTGCAATGGCGCAATGCAGGTAATCGTGATCAGAAAGGGCGGCTGTGCCCAAGGACGAGGGGGAATGCTCATCAATAATCCCCTTGCCCATCTGGGTGGTAAAAAAATAGAATCCGGTTCGGGCAATCAACTCCCGGGCAATCCGGCAGACCTCCGGCCTTTTGGCCTCGGCTCCAAACAGAAACAAGGGATAATGGGCCTGATTGATGAGTTCGGCAGCGACATCGAGAGAGGCCGGGTGGGCGTGCGGTGGATACAGGCGAGTTAAGGCAAAGGGCAGGTTCGCTGTTTCTTCCGCCGCGATATCCTCCGGCAGCTCCAGGTGAACGGGCCCTGGTTTTTCAGCGATGGCAATCCGAAACAGATCACGAACCAGGGACGGGATGCTCCCAGCGGTCACCACCTGCTTGGTGAATTTGGTCAGGGGCCCCATCATCCGCACCACGTCCAGGATCTGAAAACGCCCCTGCTTGCTCTTTTTGATTGGCTTCTGCCCGGTAATAAAAAGAACCGGCATCCCTCCCAGCAAGGCATAGGAAACAGCAGTGACAAAATTAGTAGCCCCCGGCCCCAAGGTTGACAGGCAAACCCCGGGCCTCCCTGTCAACCGGCCATAGGTGGCGGCCATAAATCCCGCCGCCTGCTCATGGCGGGTCAAAACCAAACGAATCGAGGAGGTCCGCAGGGCCTCCAGAAAGGCCAGATTCTCCTCGCCGGGAATGCCAAAGATGGTGTCAACCCCTTCATTCTCAAGGCACCGCACCAGAAGTTCAGCTCCATTCATGGTTCTTCCTCGCCCCTCTTGTGTTCCTTGTCTTCGTTGCAAAAATTATCAAAATCACCAGGCGGTAACAATCATCATTGTACCCATCAGGGACAAAAAGGCAAATATTACCTTGAAATAAAAAGCTTTATCCATGCGGCCATAGCAACGCGAACCCAGGGCCGTTCCCAACAAGACACAAGGGGCGGAATAAAGGAATAAGGACAATACGGCCCCGGTAGTCATTCCGCTCACCGCATGGGCAGTGGCATTCAGGTACGAATTAAAGAGGAAAAATCCGGTAAGGGTGGCCTTGATCTCATCCTTGTTCCAATCGCTACGGGTCGCATAAATAATGGTGGGGGGCCCGCCCGCGCTGAAGGCAGCGCCTATGGCCCCTGACAAAAATCCGGCCAGATACGACCAGGCAGGATGCAGCGTCCTGGGCCTGCTCTTGGCCAGAAGACTATACCCAGAATAGGTAATCAGCAAGACACCAAGTCCAATACTGAGTGTCGCTGAATCCACCTTTTTCAGCAGGGTAATCCCCACGAAAATCCCGGGGACGGCGGCGACACACAAAGGCAGGATCCTTCGCAAATCCAGATGTTTTTTAAGCCTCCAGGCCAAAAACGTAGTAATTACAAGGCTGTTGAGGGTACAGAGCGGGACCGCGCCTTTGACATCAATACAAAGACTCAACAGGGGCATAGCCACTAAGGCCGAGCCGAAACCGGTCATTCCCTGGACAAAACCCGCCAATAAAAAAATAATACTTATACAGAATGGGATTAACATGATACATTATTTTCTTGAACAAGGACGTTGTTCTGTTTACATTTTATTATATATTGCAAAAGAGAGACTCTCCTAAGAGAAGAGAAAGGGTTCTGCAAGAGGCCAGGAAGGCTTGTTTCCATTCTCATCACCAGATCACACCCGATTTTCCAAAGGTCGTAACAAGATACTACATAATGGAAACAGAGCAGATGCACAAGGCACAACATGCTAACCATTCTTCCCTTTTTGATCATGGATTGTTTTTTCCTGACAGCGGCCGCCAAGCAACACTGGAGGCCTTAAAAAATGCGGTGGCTGATTCGGCCAGCCTGATCACCTGTGTTGGTGAAGAGGGACATGGCAAAACCATGCTCTGCAAGATCCTGGAAAAAGCATGCCACGACTCATACCTCGTCATCTCTTTCCCTTACTCTGTTGAATCTTTTGATTATGTGCTCCAGGTCATTGCCCTGAAACTGAACATAGAATTTTCAGTGGAGGACAGCGGACTGGGAAGTGGACAGCTTCTGGTGGAAATCATTCGCGTCCTGCGCGAACAAAAAAGGCCTCTGTTGATCCTCTTTGACGAGGCGGAAAAACTGTATCTGGCAACCCTGGAACGTATCCGCAAGATGATCGACCTGGCAAACGAGGACGGAGTTTTGCTCCAGATTATCCTCTTTGGCCGAATGGGTTTCCGTACCCATATTGAACAACTTGCCTTATGCACGTTCAAACAGGCACAAGAGATTCATCTTGTACTGCCACCTTTGACCGAAGAAGACACATTTCAATATCTGAATTTCTGCATACGTCAAGGATCTGGCGCTGAGGAAAAAGAGATCTTCAGCCGGGAGGTAGCCGCCAAGATTCTGACCATATCTCATGGCAATTTCAGGAAAATAAATACGCTCGCGGAAGATTCACTCCAATCATCATCGTATGGTAACGGTGATAGTAGCAACGATACTGGTGATACCACGTCTTTCATGGTGCTCCTCGAACATGTCCGAGACGCAGACGACCTGGTGACTGACGAGACCTCTGCGCATCGCCTGCCTTTAATGTTTCAACAGAAAAAGATAGTCATCGGGGCCGGAATTGCCCTCATGATCATTCTTCTGATTTTATCACTCAGCCGAGAAGAAAAAAAGCCCGTACTCCCTCACCAACCGGCAAAAACGCAGGCCCTCACCAAACCCCAAGCGCCACCGACCACACCGAACAAAAAAGAAGCCGTACCAATACCGCCTGCCCAACCATCCCCGGCAGTTACGGCAGTACCCGTTTCCGAGCTTGTCCCACCAACTTCCGCAGCCGGGGTAGCGGTAAAACCAACTCCCAACCCTCCTGCCCCACCACTCCCGGCAGAGCCAAGCAAGGAACCTTCAGCAACCCCGGCCATTGCGGCAGTACCCATTGCCGAACCCGTCCCGCCGACTTCCGTGCCCATGGTAGCGGCAGAACGATCCCCTAACCCGGTGACTCCAAAGCCTTTACCTGAACCGGATCCAAAACCAGAGCCAGGGGAAGAGCAAAAACCAATCTCCGTCGAGATTGCCCCCTTGGTTGAGAAAAAATCCTCAGAAATCCAGGTAATAACTACCGCCAAAGCACCTAAAAAAAATACCATCCCCCACTTAACTCCTGAACCTGTTACCAAACACCAAGAACTGCTCACCGGAAAGAACGAGACAAAGTCAAACCTTCCCCCCCAACTCCCACAAAAAAACCTCGCCGCCGGCAACAAATGGCTGACCGGAGAAAAAAATGACCATTATACCCTGCAAATTATGGTACTTGCGGCTGATCAGGCTGGGGAAAAATTACAAGGGATACTCCATGACGAAGGACAACAGAAAGGGGCGGGAAAATTTATCGTCCTCAAAAAATCAACACCACCAGCAACCGTCATCCTCTTTTACGGGGAATATCCGACCTTGACCGCAGCCAAAGAAGCCCGTAATAATCTGCCCTCATCTCTACAAAAATATACCCCCTATCCAGTTGCTATCAAACAGGCGGTGGGCAAAACAAAACGATAATCCGTATCCACCAGATTATCGATCAGGAAAGCAACAGGCTATTGGCGAAATCAATCAGAGGCATGATCAGCTTGGACAAAACACCAGTGAGGGCCAGGATGATGATCAGAATAAAGCCATATCGTTCAATGGACGCATAAGAGCGGGCCAGATCTGGCGGCAAAAGTCCGGCAAGAATCCGGCTGCCATCAAGCGGGGGAATGGGCAGAAAGTTAAAGATACCGAGTACCAGATTAATCCAGACACTGGCGATCAAGGTGCTGTTCAGGGGAAGCAGAATGGCCTCTCCCAGGGCGGAATAGGGGATGGTCTTGGCCAGCAGCCAAACAGTCTTGGTCATCAGGGCGCTGATAAGAGCCAGGGAGAGATTGGTAAGCGGGCCGGCCAGGGACACCCAGAGCATATCCTTTTGCGGATTTTTGAAATAGGCAGGATTCACCGGCACCGGTTTGGCCCAGCCAAAATGAAAGATGAAAAAGGCAATCGTTCCCAAGGGATCCAGATGTTTAAGAGGGTTCAAGGTCAGGCGTCCCTCTCTCTGCGCCGTTGGGTCTCCCAGCCTGAAAGCCACATAGCCATGGGCAAATTCATGGAAGGTTAGGGCCAGCAACAAAGGCGGGGCCAAGATAATAAACTGCAGAATTGAATCATTCATAAAGGACATCCCAGAGGCTTACATATCACTAAATCAGTAAAAAATATTGCCTGACAATCTAGGTCAGATACAATCACGACACAACTGATTCTGATGGTAAGCATGGTTTAAGAAAGACGCAACCGCATCAAGCAGCTACACCCCCCGGGGGGCTATCAACAATAAGGTCGGCCCTGAGAGAACTCCCGGGCACAAGGTGAAGCTTTTTTGTCTCAAGCCCCCTGCTGGCGACTCTCTCGATGGGCAATGACAATCTTCTCCACCAGGGTTTCCAGGTCAATGGGCTTCAAACAATAATCGCTGGCGCCGCAGTCAATCCCGTACAGGCCCGTCTGCATCGAGGCATGACCGGTCAACAGGATGACCGGCAGGGTCGGCCATTTCCCCTTGATCTCCTTGAGACAGTCCATGCCATCCCGATCAGGAAGCATAACATCCAGCACCACGATATCAGGCCAAGCTGATTCAATAATCGTCAAGCCCTCAGCGCAGGTAAGGGCGATTCTGGCGGAATATCCACGGCGCATCAGCCTCTTGCAGGTTGTTTCCACGAAATCAAATTCATCATCAATGAGCAGGATTTTAAGATCCGTGGTCATGTCATTCCTCCCTCTCCGGTTTGTAAAAGAGTGTGTAAATCGGCCATTATCTTCTGCTGGTACTGGGCAACCATCCCCTCATCGCCCATGACCATATCAATCTGACGGGTGTGAATAATCAGATAGCCAAGAATCTTCAACCGTTCCTGCAGGAAAAGGCTGGTGTTTTTTTCGATCCTGGCAGTCATGGCATCCGCCTTCTGCTCTACCCGGAAGCCGAATTCATTCAAGATATCACTGATCAACCGGATGCGCAGCAGACGACGATTTTCATCGGCCGCCCCCCCCTTAAACTGGAAGCTGACATAGTTTTCGGTGAGGAATTCTCCCAAATTCGCCTCCACCAAGGCAAAATGATAGCCAAGGCGGACACTCAGGTTGCAGAAATTCTTTGAGATAAGAAAGTAATTTTTTGCCACCAAAGATGAGCGTACCGCGGGATCAAGGTTGGTATTTCGTGTGGACTGAAAGATAATGGAGCCAAATCCTCGCAAGCTGACGGGCGGCGGGCCAGCCCAGGGAAAGGCGGTCATCCCCTGCCAGATGGCCAGCATGGGCACAGAAACAATATGGCCGAGATCAACATAACGGCTCTCCGGGTCAAAATCCTGGCGAAAGCCATCATCGAGATCAATCACCCACCACTGGGAAGGGGCATCCACCACCAACTGCTTGGCGGCCTTGTCATCAAAGCCGTAGCGCTCACCAAAATTGAACATCTCGACCACGGCCTTCTCATGACAGAAACGGGTAAGATCGTGCAAGGTCTGGCAAGAATCAGAACGGAAGAATGGCGAAGTGGGATCGGTCAGATTAAGGGGTGTAATATATTCCATGGCCTCCCTTAGAATTTTATACACCGGGCTCCCGGCCATAAGATTCGGCTTCGGCGGGGCCAGGGCCAGCAGGGGTTCAACCCGGCCACCATACACCTTACCCGCAGTGGCGTCCACGGTGACCAGATGGTGATTTTCAAGGGCCGTCAGGGCCTGTTTCATCCCGAAAATGGCCGGGACACCGAATTCACGGGCCACGGTGGCAAGATGGGCGGCCACCTGGCCGGTTTCGCTGATCACCGCCGCCGCCCGATCTAACAAACTGGCCCAGTCTGGATACGGGGTCTCAACAACCAGAACCGCACCTTTGGGAAAGCGCAACAGATCGAGACTGGAACGCACCATAAAAACCGGACCGCAACCAACCCCACGGCTGACACAGACCCCACCGGCAAAGAGCGGCGCGGGGAGATCACTCAACTCATCTGCCGCCGGACTGTGGGCAATGAGCACCGGCGGCTCGCCAGGAACAGGCCGACCCAAGGGACGGCTTTGCAGGATATACAAAAGCCCCGCCTGATCGATTGACCACTCGATATCCTGAGGCGCACCAAAATGTTCTTCCAGGCGCACACCGACCTCGGCCAGTTCCGCCGCCTGGGCTGCACTCAGTCTCAGCAATGAAGCACCCCCTCCCCCCTCGCGTCCCGCTCCAAATTGTCGATCCAGAATATCATAAGGCACAGTCCGACTGACCCTGAGCTGCTCAGTCGCAGCGCTGCCATCCACCACATTGCCGGCAAGGCCCGGAGCCGCCTGGATCATGACAAAACTGCTGCGCGGATCATCCGGGGCCCGTGAATAAAGAACCCCGCTTATGGCCGCATCCACCATGCGCAGACAGCCAACGCACATGTGCACGTCCTGATGCCGAAAGCCCCGCTGCTGTCGATAAACAATGGCCTGGCTTTTATACTTGCCGGCCACGATCTCCTTATAGGCCTGACCCACAAATTCGCGGCTGACATTGAGCTGGGTCCGGTACTGACCGGCAAAGGAGACATTGCTGCTGTCTTCACCGATGGCACTCGAACGGAGGGCAACCAACAGCTCGGACTCGGCATCGGTGGCAAGCTGCTGATAATGGGCCAGGATCGCCTCTTCCAGGTCTTCCGGCAGCGGCGCGTTCGAAATCAGACCTTGAATTCCGGCGCTGACGGTGTAAAGCTCCTCCAGATTATCGAGATCAAGACCCTTCAACCGGCGATTGATCTCCACCTGCAGATCATTGACCTGGGTAAAATGTCGGACAGCAACGGCAGTCATCACAAAGCCATCCGGGGTTCGTAAGCCCACCCGGTTTCTGACCTCACCCAGATTGGCCATTTTTTCGCCCACCTGATCCACCATACCGGCATCCACCTCGGCCATGGACAGGATCGCCGCACCCTCGGTGGTCGCAGGCCGACTGGCAATGATCTGCTCAAGCTGCCTGGTTATCGCCCTGAATGGCTGGTCCAGCCCGGCGTATCTCCCATCGGCCAGCCTGTTCAGATGCTGGATCATCTTGTAGATATTCACTGAAAGAGCAGTACAATTGCCCCGGATAAAGGCCATGCCAAAGGATTTACCGACACTGAGGGCCTGTTCCATCTCCGCCATCAGTTCCAAGGCGTTGTTGTTGGCGGTAAGCAAAGAGCGGAATTCCTTGTAATGACTGCGAAAAGCGGCCTGCAACTCCGCCGGCTTCAGCTTGGGCTTGCTACTGAACAGAGAGGCGATGCGATCAAAAAGAGAGGTCATGGCTGGATCGTTCAAGCTGGGCTGATTGCCAGGTCAGACGGGATATTTCTTCGACGGAAACTGACTTTCTTCAATATATCGAAAAAACAGTGCCAAGGAAATGAGAATTAAAGCGAGCTGGACAAACAAGATAGATTTCAAGAGAATGAAAACGCTGACAACGTCTGGAACAAGGTCTGAAAAAAACAGGGGATAACCTGACACAAACCGTTTGCTCCGGGCAGCATACCACCCGAAACAAACGGTAGATTCGACCCTTAATGTTCCAGCTTGAGCCCCCAGCCTTCAAACATGAAGAGGATGGAAAACCCGAACCACATGGTATAGATCACATAGCCAACCAGAGAACAAATGACTAATACCGCCTTGTCCTTGATGGACTGCGCCTCAATCCCGTAATAATTATAGGATGGCTCAACGGTCTTGGTCCGCACCTGATAGAGAACTTTTGATTCTGCAAATTTTTCCTGTTTGGTCAGGCTTTTTTCCATGGACTTCAAGATGTTATACCAATCATACATCGCCTGTTTTTCAGCGAATCCATATTTACTGCTGACAGTCTTGCCGTCATTGGCAAACATGGAGTCCGCGTCAGCGAGAATGGTACTCAGCAGCCCACCGAAATCCCCGCTGAGCTTGATTTCTTTATCGCCAGCCTCGACCTTCATGCCGGCATGCTGCATCAAAGCAGTCATTCTTTCCATTGAGAGCTTAGCATCGGCTTTAATATTCAGGGCGATGTTGTTGCCCTTGAAGACCTCGATCTTTTTCTGGGTAGCAGGGATATAATAAGCTGATTTTTTGGATATGGAATTATACATACTGTCCATATAGTCCAGCATATTGACCTTCTTGCCCTGACCAGGATAAAGTGGTGAAAGAAGCAGGGCAAAAACGATCCAGAAAGCGATATGGAGCACCAGGCCACTGGTGAACTCTTTTTTATGGGCAATCATACTTTTACCTCCGTGTGCGCGTGGCCCTCTCCTTTGAGGACGCTGATATTGGTGAAGAAGATATAGAAGACCCAGATGGCAAAGGCGCCAAGCACCCCAAAGAAAATCCAGGTGCCCACCGTTTCCAGCATCTTGCCGGTCTCGACAGACATGGGGATATACCCCATGCTGGCAAGCTTGGAAGGCAGGGCAAAGGCACGGTTGACAAAACCGGCCGAGGTGGCGACGGCATACAGACCGCAAATGGTGGGACCGCTGACGACCTTGGTGATCAGAGAACCAATCTGAATGCCGACAAGCGAGCCGAGCAGCATGCCCATGGCCAGGGTATAGAAGATAAAACCATAGACGGCATACTGGGAAAGCCCTGCGTATCCGGCAGTGAAGATGATTTGAAAGATGTCGGTACCGACAGTGGTGGCTGAAGAGACACCCAGGGTATAGACAAAGATCGGGAAGGTCAAGAAGCCGCCTCCTACACCCATGATGGCTGCGGCCATACCAACCACAAAGCCGCTGGACACCAGGAACAACCAGGATATCTTGCGACCGCCGGGAGTAACGCCCTCATCAAAGGTGATCATGGGGGGCAGATTAACAGACTGAATCTTGCGGGCAATATTGGTCATACCAGCGGTACCGGCGGCAATGTCGGAAGCCTTTTGCACTGGCGCGGGTTTACGGGAACGGAAAAAATCCATCAACGCGTAGGAACAGAGGAAACCCAGCATCAGAACATAGATGGTGGTAATAAAGGCATCGCTCAATACCGGGTTCATCTCATACAGGGTCCGGTTGACCCAGCCACCCAAGGTGGCGCCGCCGATGGAGCCTACGAGAAAATATGCGGCCAGACCAACAGAGATATTCCCCAACTTGCGATGGAGAACGCTGCCCATGATTGCCTTGGCAAAGATATGAAACAAGTCGGTGCCGACGGCGAGGATACCTTTCACCCCGGCGCTCATCAGGGCGGGGGCAATAATAAAGCCGCCACCAGCGCCAATACAACCGGTGATCAGACCGGCTACAATACCCACTCCGATGGAGGCAAAGAAGATAGTTGGGGTGTAAAAGGCCGGGGCATAGGCCGTCTTGCCGCCAAGCATACCTGGCAACTGACCAATAACATCATCGGCAAAGGCCACGCCGCCGACGAGGATGGGGACAATAAGCAGGCACAAAATCGCCAGCCGTTTGCGATCATGCAGAATGGTGTTCGAGCAATCAAGTTCCCACTGGGCATGGGCCCTGGCGCCCATCAGCATGAACTGATTTAATTCTTTGAAAAATTTCATTCCTTTTACTCCTTTCTCCATGTTGAATAATAAAAATCCTCGCTCCCCCCTTGGTTGCGAGGCACCTTGTCATGTTCCTGGATTTATGTTTCCTTGGCCTGATGATGCGTATCCTTATGGACTCCGTTTCCTGGCCGCCTGAAGTTTTTCCAGGAGCGTTTCAAATTCCACCGGCTTGATCAGATAATCAAAGGCTCCGTTGCGAATCCCCTCCTCTCCCTCACTGGCCGAGGCATGACCAGTAAGGATAACAACCCGGGTTTGCGGGCTGATTTTCATTATCTCCCGCAGGACCTCGCTGCCGTCCATATCAGGAAGACGCATATCGAGCAATGCCACCGCAAAATTACCGGCCGCAATCTTGCGTATGGCCTCGCCACCAGTCAGCACCCCTTCACTTGCCCACCCCCTTTTACAAAGGCGCCGCACCAGGGTGGAGACGAACTCCTGTTCATCATCAATCACGAGTACTGAAAATTCGGCCATTTTATTTCCTCTACCCCCCTGTCTTATCAGGACAAAGCAGCCTCAGTTTGCCCAAGCAGGGCCGGCAGCGTGACCCGGAAAATACAACCACCCTGCACCCCGTTTCGCGCCTCAATGCTGCCACCGAGCCGCTCCATGATATTATAGGAAATGGCCAGGCCAATTCCGGTGCCACTCCCCATTTTTTTGGTGGTATAGAAAGGTTCAAAGACCTTTTTCAAGGCATCTTCCGAAAGTCCCGGCCCATTATCGGCAAATTCAACCATGATCTGTTTTCCGACCAGACTGGTAGTGATGGCAATTTCACCGTCATCACCAATGGCATCAACACCATTATTGAGGATATTGAGGAAGACCTGTTGCAACTGGCTGCTGTCGGTAGTAATAAGCGGCAGCATGGAATCCAAGCAGCGACGAATGGTAATCCTGTGATTATGCGCTTCTTTTTCCAGAAACGAGACCGTCTCCTCCACCAGGGCGTTAAGATCGGTTGCCGATTTCAGTCCATCCGTACTGCGGGAAAACCCCAGCAGCCTATGGGTAATGGTGCTGGCCCGTTTGACCTGGGCCCTGATTTTGAGAATTGCGGACCGATATTCGTCACTATTTTTTAGAGACGACGGTTCCTCCTCACTCAACAGTTCATCAAGCCACCCGGCCTGATCACCAATAATCTGCAGGGGGTTATTGATTTCATGGGCGACGCTGGCCGCCATCCGGCCGATCAAGGCCATTTTTTCCGAATAACGGATTCGGTCATACAGCAGCACACGCTGGTGGTCGGCATCTTCGACCTTCTTCATCATCGAAAACACCAGCAAAATAGCAACCGCAATGATGAGCAGGCCCGCACCGCCGATGATCATCTGGTCACGCTGCCTGGCCCGGTAAAAATCCGCCAGCGAGGTCTCGATATCTGTCTTCAGCACCAGGATCCAGGCGTTATTTTTCATCCCGGTGGTGGCATAGAGAAACCCTTGAGTATTATGAATGGTCAGGTTACCATTTGAGGTCAGGAGCGTTTTCTCCCAGGCAGGCAAAGAGGCCAGCCCCAGGCGGCTTGGCGTTTGCATCTCGCCCTGACGATTGATAATAAAGGCATCGCCACCCGGCCCAACCACAGTGCTGGCCAACAGGGCATTGAACAGCTCAGAATTAATGGTCGCCCGCAGGATCCAGGAATGGGTAGGATCGGTTACGGCCACAATAAAATGCGGCACCCCCCGAAAGCCGGTGAACACATCACTCACGTACCGGCCGCTGTGCATGACTTCAGCAAACCAGTGCGTCTCTGCATAATTTTTATCCTTCAGGTGCTCGGCAAAGGGGCCGGTATAACTCTGGTGACTACCGTCCTTGGCAATAAGGCCCAGATCAACAATAACCCCCTGGTGATTCATGGCCTTGAATATTTTCTCCAGATTGGAGGGAGCGCTCAACCAGGCGAATTCATACAATTCCGCATAGCCGGCAAGGATATTTTCCTGACTGTCAAGAAAGAGATCAATGATCTCCCGACGGTTATTGGCCAGGCTGGTCAGCTCCACTGTGGTCTTGTCAAGCCATGACTCCTGATAAAAACGTGAAACCGCCCAACTGATAAACAGCAGGGGAACAATGGCCACCAAGATAACGACCACCACAAAGATGCGCTTCTGCCGCGCATAATACGATTCGCGCGAGCGAACCTTCAGGGCGCTGCCGGGAATGGTGGCGACATACATCTTCATGATTATTCAGAACATTTCCCGAACCGTGAGCCGACAGTAGCCGTAAGGCCTTCAAGCTTTTTGAGTTTTCGCCACAGGGAAACCCGGCCTATGCCCAGGACTTCAGCCGCCCGTGACTTGTTACCGGCTACATGGGCCAGAACCTTTTGCACATACTCCTGTTCGAGCTCCAACAGGGTCGGGAACCTGCCCTCCAGCGGATATCCTTCACACCAGCCGGCCCCCGCCACTGGACGGATTTCAATCCTTTCGCCACTGACAATAAAATGGCTGTTCATAACCACTGCCTGTTTTTGCATTCTTGTCTGGCCTTCCCGAAAAGAGGGTTCAACAACTCATTTCTTCAATAAATTTCGAGCAGTTTCATATTCACCGGCCTCGGCAAAGGCGACAGCAGTCGCCGAGCTATCGAGCAGGTTGTTTTTTGCCTGATAGGCGGCCT
This sequence comes from Desulfobulbaceae bacterium UBA2276, assembly GCA_002347085.1. Lineage (GTDB taxonomy): Bacteria > Desulfobacterota > Desulfobulbia > Desulfobulbales > Desulfocapsaceae > UBA2270. Next base: position 24,171 of record DDWW01000065.1, read on the forward strand.
TGATCCTTTCCACCAGCACCTCGATATCAATTGGTTTTTTGAGATAATCGAAGATCCCGAGCCGTCTCGCCTCCGCCTCATCCAGATCATTGCCGTGCCCGGTCTGGATAATGACCTGGATATTAGGATAGGTTTTTCGCACCCGACGCAGGACCTCCATCCCATCAATGCCTGGCATCTTCAGATCAAGGACCATGACATCGGGCTCATTGTCACCCACATATCCTAATGCCTGTTCACCGCTGAGCGCCGTTTCACTGCCCAGGTCTCGCAGATCAAGCCGCTCCGACAAGGTCTTGATAAAATCTTCTTCATCATCTACCAGCAGAATTTTGATATCATCCATGGTTTCCTCAAGTTTATCAGCGTCTGGGGGAGGGGTCAGGCAGCCCCCCCAAGGAGCTGCCTACATTTTTTTCGCTCTTTAGGAGCCGTTACAAAACAGAGAGTGCCCTTCAGGCTCTTTCGTTACGGCTCGTCATGCAACTGTCTATACACAACCGACTACTTTCTTTTTTTCAGCGGCGGACGGGAAGGATATTTTTCCTTCCGCTCATTTAACACCTCAACGGCGGTATCATACTCACCAGCTTGGGCAAAGGTGATGGCGGTCATGGCGTCTTCAAACCTTTTCAACAATGACCTCTTCCCTTGCCGTTTTCGCCGATACTGAATGGCAGCGGAAATTTTGTTCTTCAGACTGTCGGTGTCAAAAGGAGAAATGATCTCATCATCGGCACCGGCCTGCATCCCGGTAATGGACGGCTGGATATTGTCCGGCCTGTTTACCAGAATGATCTCCGCTTCAGCCATTCTCATGCGAATAGTTGGCAGCAATGTGAGCCCACCACCCTCCTGCTGCCGGATATCAAGCAGGACAACATCGACCCCGTTTCCGGGCAAGTCTGCGGCTTCTGCCGCCACTTCCACAGCCATACCCCAGCGCTGGAGAAGATTTTTCATTGTTTGGGAAAAATCTGGATCAAGGGAAACAATGAGCGCAGTTGCCGAAAGGGCCATTTTCCCCAGCTCCCTATTAAAGGCTATACCCTGGCCTTATCGTGCGGCGTTGCAGGCAAACACACCATAGGTCACACGAACTCCCTTCAAGCCAAGCGACTGGAGAAAGTCATCCGTTGCCGGGGCCTGATAGCTGAGACCTTCGGCCATCCTGACAGCCTCATCGTACAAACCGGCTTCGGCAAAGGCCGCAGCCATAAAGGTCTGTTCAAGCTGACTGATCTTTCTATTGGGGACACTGACAGGGGACATCTGTCGGGCCGTATCCCATTCCCCGGCCTCGGCAAAGGTAATAGCTGTCATCCATTTCTGAAAAGTGTTCAGTGATTTTTTCATGGCAACCTCCGCAGTTTTCTTGATACCTTTTGCACCCCAGAGACCTGTTGTGCTGTCTGCTGTTACTATTACAAAGATCGTGCCAATATTAACATTTCAATAAATACAGAACGTTATCAAATCAAGAGTCTGATCCAAGATTACACCGCAAAACATTATGAAACAAAAGCGAACAAAAACATCCTTCCCCCTGAAACACACCTAAACAAGGCATGACATTCTTCTTCATCCCGACCAAAAAAATCAAGGCTCGAAAAGACCGCTAATCGCCACACAAAAGAGACGAAGAGCCATCCAGCCACCAACTGCCACCCAAAAAAAATCAATTGACTTCTCAAGGCAGAGTGCGGTATATGGAACACATGAGGACAATATGAAACATCACGACACTCAGCCCTTCATCACCCCTGAGACCCATCCAAAATTTCGACCTTACCGCCAGAACAAGAGGAACAATGAACAGCTGCCCGGATCTCCTGGAAATCCTTAATGGTGTGCCACACGGTATTGCCCTGCTCGACCAGGACCTCAATATCATTGGAATGAACCGCTTCCTTGAGGCCCTTACCGGCTATTCCGGCGAAGAGGCACACGGCATACATTACGACTATGTACTGCGGAGTAACTTCTGGAAAAACAACCAGTTCCTCCGTCAGGCCGAAGAAACCGGGCTGGCCTGCAGTACCGAGGGCGACATCCTCGGCCTGAATCGCAAAAAAATCCCGGTGCGTTTCACCGCAACCCCGATACTTGCCCCCAATAGCGGGCAAGGGGAACAAGCAGCAATGGTCCTGGTACTGGAAGATATCACCACCATCCAGGAAACCCTTGACCGGGCAAAAGAGCCGGGCCCGACCAAGGGCCTTCTGGGCCATAGCCCCAAGATGCAGGAGGTCTTTGAACTCCTGCCAATCCTGGCCCATACCGATTCTTCCGTATTGATTACCGGCGAAACCGGCACCGGCAAGGACATCCTGGCCGAGGCCATCCATCATGCCTCCAAACGGGGCAAACATCCTTTTATCAAGGTGAACTGCGGCGCCCTGCCGGAGAGCCTGCTCGAATCCGAGTTGTTCGGTCATGTGCGGGGGGCCTTTACCGGGGCCCATGCCGACAAACACGGCATGTTCCAGCTTGCCCAGGGCGGCACGATTTTCTTGACTGAAATAGGAGACTTACCGCTGCCTCTTCAGGTCAAGCTGCTCACCGTTCTTGATGATCGGGAGTTCTTCCCACTGGGCAGCCAGAAGAAGGTCAAGGTTGATGTGCGACTGATCACCGGTACTCATCGCGATCTAAGAAAGATGGTTGGAGAGGGGGGATTTCGAGAGGATCTTTTTTTCCGATTAAACGTCCTGCGAGTCCACCTCCCCCCTCTCAGGGAGAGGGACGGCGACGCACGACTGCTGATCGATCATTTTCTACAGATGTTTGCCGCCAATTTTAACAAGAATATTAAAAAACTTTCCCCCCAGGCCTTGCAGCGACTAACCAGCTACCGCTATCCCGGCAATATCCGAGAATTGCGGAACATTATCGAATATGGCGTTAATATCTGCCGGGGCGAGGTTATTGAGCTCGACCACCTGCCACCCTATGTGCTGGCCGAAACGGTGCTGACCGAAACGGTGCTGACCGAGACTGAGAATTCAGCTCCGGCAGCGCTAAAGAACGAACACCCCTTTCCCGCCAACAAGAGCGTTCACGAGAATGCGCAAGCGACGCAGACGACAACCAGCCGCCCCAAGGAAATCCCGGACAACACCGCCAACTGGAGCGATATCGAGAGACAAAACATCCTTGAGGCCCTCACGCAGACCGGCGGCAACCGAAGCGAAGCGGCAAAACTGCTGGCGTGGGGGCGCACCACCCTGTGGCGGAAGATAAAAGAATACAAGCTGGCTTGAGCCCCCTATGAAAATCCTTATCACCCTGCACAACAATGATATCGCCCCCCGCTTTGACCTGACCACCGAGGTGCTGATTGCCAGAATCGTCAGGGGCAAGATCTCGGGCGAACCGCGAACTATCCTGTTGCCAGGCCCGTCCAGTGACGAGTTGTGCAGCCTGGCAATCAAGGAAGAGGTGTCCCTGGTGATCTGCGGCGGCATTGAGGATGCCCATTTCCAATATCTTAACTGGAAGAAAATTGAAGTGATCGACCGGATAATCGGGTCGGCCAAGGAAGCGCTTACCTTGGCCATTGCCAAAACCTTACAACCAGGGGCCATTATCTGGACCAGGCCCGACCGGAGCACAACACCATGAAAAACACCTCTTTCGGCTCCTCTTGCCCCATTTTCTGTGGACTCCACAACAAAGACCTCACCACCAAAGAGCGGTACCGTTGCATGCGCAACAGCATGCTCATTGCGATGCTGGCCATCACCCTGATCCCCATGGCCATCATCTCGGGAATCAATTTTGTACAATACCGACAGCTCTTGCAGAACGATTCCTACACCAATGCCCAATGGAGTGCGGAAAGTGCCAGGGCCACTATTACAGCCTATCTTGAAAAAATGGAGGCGGCGATCACCGTCGTTCTTGATTCATACACCTATGAGGAATTAATTGACCAACAACAACTTGACCATATCTTCAAGCAGCTCAAGGAGGAACATCGGGGGTTGGTCGATCTGGGTGTCATTGGCTCTGACGGCATTCAACGGACCTATGCCGGCCCCTATAAGCTGGCCGGCAAGGATTATAATGACAGCATCTGGTTTCATAAGGCCCTGACCAGGAAAATATTCGTGAGTGAAGTTTTTACCGGATATCGCAATGTTCCCCATTTTGTTGTTGCTGCCAGCAAAAAAGGGGCAACGACATCACAAGAGGCTTGGGTTCTCCGGGCAAGTATTGACAGCGATACCCTGGATCACTTTCTTACTTCGGCCAATACCGGGGCGTTAGAAGATATTTTTTTGGTTAATGACAGCAACAAACTGCAAAGCTCTTCCCGTTATCACGGCACCGTGCTTGAGGATTTCAGGCTGGGCAATAAGCCGAAACAAAACGATATCCTCATTTCAGAGGAAGGAGGCAAGGGTGGTTTTTACCGAGCGGTTAGCCGTATCCCGCAAACGCCCTGGTTGCTTGTTCTCGACTATCAAGGATATGCGAAACGGGCGGACTGGCAGTCTTTCAAGGGAGGAATGCTGCTCACCCTGGTCATTTGCTCCCTCTTCCTAGGTGGTATCATTATCTGGCTCTCTGCTTTTATAGCCGGCAAACTCAGAGAGACTGACGAGATGCGGGATGCAATGCTCAGCGAAACGGAACATAACGACAAACTGGCCTCCATTGGCCGCCTGGCGGCAGGTGTGGCCCATGAAATCAACAACCCGCTGGCCATCATCGGGGAAAAGGCTGGTTTGATGCAGGACCTGATTGAAGTGGATCGTGATTTCCGCTACCGGGAAAAATTTATCGACCAATTGAGTTCCCTGCAAAATGCAGTGGGGCGAGCCAGAACCATTACCCACCGCTTACTGGGATTTGCCCGACGCATGGAGACCTCACTGACCCTAATACATCTCAATGACATTATCAGGGAAGTCTTCGGCTTCCTGGAAAAGGAGGCCGCCTACAATAACATCCATATCATTTTGCAACTCCAGAAGGAGTTACCGGTCATCCAGGCCGATCATGGCCAGCTACAACAGGTATTACTCAATGTGATCAACAATGCCATCGACGCCATCCACAATGCCATGGTTGTAACCGACGATATCATAGAGGAGATTAACAACGAGGGAGAGATTCTTATCACTTCGCAATGCGAAGACAACAAAACAGTCATGATCGCCATCTCAGACACCGGACCAGGCATGTCGGCAGAGACCATAAAAAACATCTTCGAACCTTTTTTTACTACCAAAGGGAATGCGGAGAAAAAAGGTACCGGCTTGGGATTATCCATTAGTTATGGTATTGTGCAAAAACTTGGCGGCAAGATTGAGGTTAACAGCGAGATTGGTGTCGGCACCACATTCATCATCACTTTTCCGGTTTACAGTGATAGGAGTTCAAGCAATGGACACAATTAAAATCCTGATCGTGGATGACGA
>DDWW01000005.1 GCA_002347085.1 Desulfobulbaceae bacterium UBA2276
CTCCGGAAGTCACTGAACGGGCCCAGGGTTTCACCCTTGATCAGGCTTACAATCTCGTTCTCGCTCATCATCCGGCCGCCTAAGATCTTACGGATGCTGATCTGCCCGTCTTCGGAGATAAAGGCGGTGGGGCTGACATAAAAACGAACATCGCCCACCGGGCTGAAGGGGGCAAGGGCGCGCACCTCGGTCTTCTCAAAATTGCGCACCTGTGAGATGATATGGGCCGTGGTCTCCCTGATCTCGGCCATGAACTGCTGACGGGTAAACTTGCCCTGCAGGATCTGATTGAGCTTGTGCTCCCATTCTCCGGTCATCTCCGGGGAGGCGAGCAGCTCTATCTTCATGGCCTCAAGCAGGGCGAACAGCTCAAAGGCCTTGCCGGTAGGGGTGAGTTCCTTGCCCTCCCTGACCAGATATTTTTCCTTGAGCAGCTTTTCGATGATTGCGGCCCGGGTAGCTGGGGTGCCTAAGCCCCGCTCTTTCATGGCCGAAGCCAGTTCCTCGTCATCCACTAATTTGTCTGAGTTTTCCATGGCCGAGAGCAGGGTTGCCTCGTTAAAGCGGGCTGGAGGTTTGGTCTCGGCCCGTTCCTTATTGATCTCGGCGCAGGTTATTTTGGCCCCCTTGGGGATGGGACTTAACACCGCATCCTGGTCCTGCTTGACCTCGCTGCCATAGATAGCCTTCCAGCCGGGATCGGTGAGGATCTTGCCCTCGGTGAGAAAGGTTTCGGTCATAACCACCGAGATGCGCCGGGTGTTGAGAAATCTTGCCGGTGGGAAAAAAACGGCCAGAAAACGCTGAACTACCATGGTGTAGATCTTGAGCTCCGGCTCGGTCAGGGTCTTGGGCAGGATGGTGGTGGGGATGATGGCGTGATGGTCGGAGATCTTGGCATTGTTGAAGATCAACTTGTCAGCCTTGATAAACTTTTGCTCCAGGGCTATGGCGGCAAATTTGCCAAAGTTCCAGCCAATCTGGGCCGTAACGGTATCCTGCACGGTGGCCGGATAATCTTCGGGGAGGCAGCGGCTGTCAGTTCGGGGATAGGTCAGGACCTTATGTCTTTCATAGAGGGCCTGGGCCAGTCCTAAGGTGTTTTTGGCCGAAAAGCCAAAACGGGAGTTTGCCTCCCGTTGCAAGGAGGTGAGATCGTAGAGTTGCGGTGAACGCTCACTTACCTTTTTGCTCGCCTCTTCAACCTGGGCAGGCTTGCCGGTACAGAGTGCTGATATCTGGTCTGCCTTTGGTTCCTCCCAGATCCTATCGGCCTTGGCGTAGCTGTCTTTCTCGTCCTTGACAAACTTGGGGTCAATCCATTTGCCCACATACGACCCACTATCAAAGGTGAAGGTGGAAAGCAGGTTGAAATAGGTGCGGGGGACAAAACTCATCCGCGCTTGTTCTCGTTTGACGATGAGCGAAAGGGTTGGAGTCTGCACCCGGCCACAGGGGGTGAGGAAAAAGCCGCCTTTGCGCGAGTTGAAGCCGGTAAGGGCGCGAGTGGCATTGATCCCGATCAACCAGTCGGATTCGGAGCGGCACAGGGCAGCATCTTCCAGGGGCTGCATCTCCTCATTGTTCCGAAGATGGACAAAGGCTTCCTTGATGGCGTCCTTGGTCATCGATTGCAGCCACAATCGCTTGCAGGCTTTTTTGGCCACGGACTGATTCCAGACATAGCGGAGTATATATTTGAAGATCAGCTCTCCCTCACGCCCGGCGTCGCAGGCGTTGATGATCTCCCGAACATCTTTGCGGCGGATAAGTTGTTGCAGGGCATTAAGTTGGGCCTTAGTGCCGTCCAAGCCCTTGAGCGGGAAGTGATCCGGCAGGATGGGTAGGTTTTCCAACTTCCATTCCTTGAACTTGGGGTCAATTTCTTCAGGGAACTCGATGGAGACCAGATGGCCGATGGCGTAGGAGACGATATAGCTGTCACTTTCGTAATGGGTCTTGCTCTTTTCGAACTTGCCGGGCAGGGCGCGGACCAGATCGGCCGCTACACTGGGTTTTTCGGCAATTATAAGCGTTTTGTCAGGCATTGTTTCCGGTTGAATCTTTTCTGCAAATTAAGATGGGGGAGATGGTAGTCTGGATTGTTTCAGTCAAAGTTGCTGATAAAAAAAGGTCTGAAGGCCAGAATATAAAAAATGTAATTAAAATAATTCATCTTCTATAAGGCTGGTTCGTGTTTGTCAATTTTATTCTGACAGAACGCAGGAGACGAAAAGCAGAGAGAGGGTACGCATGGTAGTATTATGTGGACATGGATTACTGTTGGCAATTCTTCTTAATATCTCCCAAATCTCTTCTGGTAACAGGGTAGCATCTGGCAGGCATCTGGCTTGACAAACCATCATTTCTGTGGTTTATATGGAGTGTTGTGTTGTATCGGGTTGTGTGCGGGTGTAGCTCAGTTGGTAGAGCACAAGCTTCCCAAGCTTGGGGTCGCGAGTTCGAATCTCGTTGCCCGCTCCAGGTTTAGATGGCTGGATTGCACATTGTTTTTCCCGGTTATACCATTTGCGTCGTTCGAGTGATTGAGTGATGGAGGTGGCTTTGAAAGTGGGCTTGCCCGCTTTTTTTTATGTCTATTTCCAAGTGGCATCGAGATACGCATATTTTAACGTAATAATAAGGGAATGAGTAGTAAATGAGTGATGCGGTTATCGAAAAGGTGCAGGCTTTTGCAGAAAAGCTTCTGCCATCCATGGGGCTGGAGCTCGTTGAGGTTCAGTTTCGCCTTGAAGGGCATGGCTGGGTGTTACGCCTGTATATTGACGGTAAAGACGGCATTACGGTTGATCATTGCACCCGGGTCAGTAAGGAGGTCAGTGTTTTTCTTGATGTGGAAGATCTGATTAGCCAGGCCTATCATCTTGAGGTCTCCTCGCCCGGGCTCGAACGTTCATTGAAAAGCATAAATGATTTTCAGCATTATATTGGTAAGAAAGCAAAGGTAAAACTTCGCGAAGATGTGGAAGAACAACGGGTCTTGATTGGTGTCATCAATCAGGTCGAAGGCGAGACAGTGGAGCTTGTCCTTGAGGATGGGACAAAATGCCAGGTGGCCTTTGATCAGATCCGGAAGGCTCGTCTGTCTTTGTGAGGGCATGAAGAGAAATGTTGGTTGTCATCCCCTGTGGGATGCAATCGTTGTAGGTAGAGAAGGACTTTTCTGCAAAGAAAGTCGGTCAGTTATATAGATGGGGAATGAGAATGCTATCGGATTTGAAGCGCATAATCGACCAGATCAGCCGGGACCGTGGTTTTGATAGAAAACTATTGATTGAGGCCATAGAAGAGGCCGTTCTGTCTGCCGCCAGGAAGAAGTTAGGCAGCCGGCGGGAGATCGAGGTTCGATATAATGAAGAATATGGCGAGGTCGAGGTCTTTCAGTTTCGCACTGTTGTCGAAGAGGTAATGGACGAGCAGACGGAAATAGATTTGGCGTCAGCCTTGGTGCTTGATCCTGAAGCACAATTGGATGATGAGCTTGGCGAGAAGATGGATAATATCGCCGATCTGGGCCGGATTGCCGCCCAATCTGCAAAACAGGTTATTATCCATAAGATGAAGGATGCTGAGCGTGATGTGATCTATGAGATGTTCCAGGATCGTATAGGCGAGGTGGTCAGCGGCATTGTCCAACGCTTTGAGCGCGGCAACATGATTATCAATCTTGGCCGCACCGATGCTATTCTGCCTAAAGATCAGCAGATCCCGAAACGGTCTTTCAAACAGGGTGATCGCGCTCGGGCCTATCTGGTTGATGTCAGAAAGGGTACCAAGGACGCGCAACTGTTGCTCTCCCGGACCCATGATCAATTTTTGGTAAAATTATTCGAGATGGAAGTCCCCGAGATAGCCGAAGGGATTGTGAAGATCATGGGGGTTAGCCGTGACCCGGGATTTCGGGCCAAGATTGCGGTCAGTTCCTCGGATGCGGATGTCGATCCGGTAGGTGCCTGTGTGGGTATGAAAGGCTCGCGGGTGCAGAACGTTGTCCAGGAGTTACAGGGCGAGCGGGTTGATATTGTACCGTGGAGTCCTGATCCGGCCAAGTATGCCTACAATGCCCTGGCGCCGGCCCAGGTGAATATGGTGCTGGTTGATGAGGATGCTCGATCGCTGCTGGTGATTGTGCCTAATGACCAGTTGTCGCTGGCCATAGGTCGTCAGGGTCAGAATGTGCGGCTTGCCGCTAAACTGCTGGGCTGGCGGATTGATGTAAAGAGCGAGCAGCGTTACGCCAATCTTGAAGATCCGGGATATCAGTCCTTGCTGGCCTTGAATGGTGTGGAAGAGGCCCTGGCGGATCAATTATTGTCCCGGGGTATTTTGTCAACAGCCATTCTCGCCGATGCCGCCATCGAGGATCTGACGGTGTTGCGGGCTATTGGTGATGAGCAGGCCGTGTATCTTATCAAAGAGGCGCGAAAAAGTCTGGGCCTGGATCCCGATGCGCCCATTGAGATAAAAAGGGCTGAGCTTGTAACTGAGCAAGAAGAGCAAGCAGATATCCCGGTCACAGATCAGACGGTAAATGATGGTGCAGAAGAGGCACCAGAGGATGCGCCAGAGGACGTGGCGACCGAAGATGGAGATGAATCTGGTCACCAGGAGTAAAAAAAATCATGCCGCCGGTTCGCACCTGTTGTGTTTGCCGGAATAAGGCTCTGAAATCCACCTTATATCGTTTTGTGCTGGAAAATGGAAATCCTGTTCAGGACGCGCGTCAAGACAAGGTAGGAAGAGGGGCCTATTGTTGTAAGAACGAGAAGTGCCTGGTAGCTTTTGTGAACCAGCAAAAAAGATGGAAACGGGCCTTGAGGGTGGAGAAAAAGCCTTTGGCCCGGCAGAGTTGAAAGTGTGAAGTGAGCGACAAAGAAAGAGTGTAGCGACAAGCAAGGATAGACGGGAGTAAGGGATGAGCAAGGTAAGGATTTATGAACTGGCCAAAGAGGCGGGCATGAGCAGTAAGGTGTTGACTGAAAAACTGCTTGCGCATGGGTACGACATTAAGGGCCCCAGTTCAACAGTTGAAGATGACATAGCCGAAAAAATCCGGACTACGGTATTGAAGATTTCCAAGGCGGAGGCTGCCAAGAAAAAGGTGGTCCCTGAAGAGGCTCCAGCCGTACTTCGTCGGACAACGGTTATTCGCCGCCGACCAACTGCTGTGCCTGAGGCTGAGGCTGAGGCTGAAGTCGTAGCCGAAGTTGCAGTCGAGGCTGTTGAGTCTCTGCCTGTTGAGCAGGAGGCCATCCCTGCGGAGGTCTCTGCTCCTGCTCCTACACCTGACCATGTCCCGGAGAGTGAAGTGGTTATGGAAAATCCCCCCGAAACTGTTTCCGAATCAGTTCAGCCGTCGGTGGTGACCGAGGTTGTGGATGGGGCTGTCGATACAGGGGCTCGTGAAGCTGTTGCGCCGGTGGTGGTCGATTTTACAGAACATAACAAGGAACTGCATAAAGATTCGAAACCATTTTCGGCAAAATCCTTTCCGATCAAGCACGATAAGAAACGGATGGCCCCTGATGATCGTGACCCAGCAGCGCGAAAAGGGCTGGCTCGGGTGGTCGGGAGCATTGAAATGCCTGTGCCTGAGAAGCCGGCAGTCGATGAAAGGCCACGGAAAAAACCAGAACGACCATCAGAACGTCCTGCTGGTGCCGGCGGCTATAAACCGCAGGCCACCACGCCCAAGCCAGCAGTCGGTGCGGCAGCATTGAATGATGCCAGCAAGGGCAAAAAGAAAGGAACCCGTGGCACTGAGGCAGATGAGGCCGAGCAAAAGAAGGCTGGGGCCTGGAAGGCCGACAAGTTAGGCCAGAAAGGGAGAGGCAAGGTTCAGGTTACCCGTTTTGGCGATGAGTATAGCGCGTCCGGTAAGTGGGGGAAAAAATCCCGAGGCCGGGTTGAGCGTAAGGTGATCCAGCCGGCCGTGGAGATGAAGGCCATCAAAAAACGGATCAAGGTCCTGGATACGATCAGTGTCGCTGATCTGGCCCACCGCATGGGCGTCAAATCTAAAGAGATCATTGCCAAATTGATGGGTTTTGGGGTGATGGCTACCCTGAATCAGGCCCTCGATGTCGATACGGCGACCCTGATCGGGGCCGATTTTGGCTATGAGGTTGAACAGGGCTTAACCGAGGAGATCGGTGTTCAGCAGCTCAATGTGCAGGAGGCCGGTGGTGAATTGCTGCCTCGTTCTCCGGTGGTCACGGTCATGGGCCATGTCGATCATGGCAAGACCTCGATTCTGGATGCCATCCGCAAGACTGATGTTGCCGATGGCGAGGCCGGTGGTATTACTCAGCACATTGGTGCCTACCATGTGACTTCTCATTCCGGCGATGTGACCTTTGTTGATACGCCCGGCCATGCCGCCTTTACCGAAATGCGTTCCCGTGGTGCCCAGATCACTGATCTGGTGGTGCTTGTGGTGGCGGCCGATGACGGGGTCATGGATCAGACTCGAGAGGCCATTCGGCACGCCCAGGCCGCAGGGGTTCCCATTCTGGTTGCGGTCAACAAGATTGACAAGGATAATGCCGACCCTGATCGAGTAAAACGGGAGTTATCTGATCTGGGGCTTGCCCCGGAAGAGTGGGGTGGGCAGACCATGTACTGTGAGACCTCTGCCAAGAAGAATATCGGCATTGACAATCTGCTTGAATCGATCCAGCTCATGGCCGAGATCCTCGAATTGAAGGCCGATGTCACCAGAAAGGCCAGAGGACGCGTGGTTGAGGCCAAACTTGATAAAGGCCGGGGTCCGGTTGCGACCATTCTGGTGCAGGAAGGGACCTTGAAGGTCGGCGATTATTTTGTAGTCGGTCAGTTCAGCGGCAAGGTTCGGGCCTTGAATAACGACAAGAATAAACCGCTGATCGAGGCTGGTCCTTCCATTCCAGTAGAAGTGCAAGGCCTGACCGGCGTTCCCCAGGCTGGTGATGAGTTTATCGTGGTCACCGATGAAAAAATGGCCCGAAGCGTCAGTCAGGCCCGTATTCTCAGGGCTCGTGAGCTTGAGCTGGCTTCGGTCTCCAAGGTCTCCCTGGATCGATTGTTTGAGAAGATGAACGAAGCGGAGACCCAGGAGTTACGGGTCGTCCTGCGGGCCGATGTCCAGGGTACCCTTGAGGCCTTCTGTTCAGCCGCAGAAAAACTTTCTACCGATGCGGTAAAGGTACGGATCCTGCACGAAGGTACCGGGACCATTACTGAATCTGATGTCCTCTTGGCCTCGGCCTCGGATGCGATTATTATCGGCTTTAACGTCCGGCCTACAACCAAGGTCAAAGAGCTGAGTACCAAAGAGCATGTGGATGTTCGTTCGTATGACGTTATCTATCATGCCTTGGATGATATCAAGAAGGCCATGGTCGGTATGCTCGAACCCACCTTTGTCGAGGAAATTATTGGGAATGCCGAGGTGCGTCAGCTCTTTCATGTTCCGAAGATTGGCACTATTGCCGGCTGTTCGGTTACGGAAGGCAAGATTACCCGTAAGGCCTCGGTCCGGGTTATTCGTGAAGGGGTGGTGCTGTTTACTGGTAAAATAGGCTCCCTCCGAAGAATCAAGGATGATGTCAAAGAGGTCTCAGCGGGCTATGAGTGTGGTATTGGTATTGAAAACTACAATGACCTGCTTGAGGGAGACAATCTTGAGGCCTTTATCCTCAATGAGGTGGAGGCTAGCCTGGAAGGTTAGAATAAAAAAGGCGGGTAATTGCTTAGGAGCCATTACGAATAAACCTGTCCCGTTATAACTCATTCGGCTCCTTATGACCTTCTGACTATGCAAATGGTCATGTTATTTATAACGGTTTAACCTGTTTCAACCTTTTAAAAAGATGGTATGTGGAATCCTAAAGAGACATTAAAATCTGTTGGTCTGGGGCCAAAGAGTGAACAAAAACGGTCGGTGCGGGTGGCTGAGGCTATTCGTAACGAGTTGTCCATGTTGGTTCTGACCAAGGTGCGTGACGCCAAACTGGCAGAGGTCTCTTTCTCTCGGGTGCAGTTGGCGGATGATCTGCAATATGCCCGGATTTTTTTTACCGTTCCAGGCGACAAAAAAAAACAGGTCGATGCCGAAGAAGGGCTGCACCGGGCAAAAGGATTCATGCGGAGTCACTTGGCCAAGGTTCTTAATATGCGTTATACTCCAGAACTGCATTTTGAGTATGATCATCAGGCTGAGAAGGTGATAGCGATGGAAAACCTTCTTCAAGAGATTGCCAGGGAAAAGCGGGGGAACGATGAAAACGATGAAATTAGTTCCTGAAGAGATCAGCAAAATTATCCTGGGTGTTGATAATTTCGTCTTGATGACCCACCTCCATCCAGATGGTGATGCCTTGGGCTCACTCCTTGGTTTGGCTGATATCTTAGAGGGACTGGGAAAAAAAGTCTTTCGCTATCTCGAAGAACCTGTTTCTCATCTCTTTGATTTCTTGCCTGGTTGTAGTCGTGCCGAAACCGATATTATCGCCTTACAGAATTTTGTGGCCGCGGCGCAAGGTAATGTAGCCGCGATATCACTTGATTGTGGCGATTGTGACCGCTTAGGCCAGGAGAAAATGGAGCTTCTTAATCTTCATCCCTTCCTGGTCATTGATCACCATCGTGGCCATCGTGAATTTGGTGACTTCAGGTGGCTTGACTCCGAACGCTCTTCTACCGGCGAGATGATCTATGAGCTGGCGATGGAACTGGAGGCAGATATTTCCTATGTGGCAGCCTTTAATGTCTATGTGGCAATCTCCACGGATACGGGTTCTTTCCGTTATGAGTGCACCAGCCCCAGAACTTTGCGTATAGCCGCTGATCTGGTGGAATTAGGGGTCCATCCTGAAGAGGTGGCAGGGCATGTCTATGATAACTTTACCTTACAGCGCTTGCGTCTCATGGAACAGGTACTGGCCACATTAGAGCTCTTTGAATCTGATCAGTTGGCCTTTATAACGGCGACGAATAAGATGTTTGATGATTGTGGTGCTGATGCCGGAGATACCGAGGGCTTTATCAATTATCCACGGGCGTTACGTTCGGTGAAGGTGGCGGTCTTTCTCAAAGAGAACAAGAAGGGTGGGGTTTCCGTCAGTTTGCGGGCCAAGGGCGGGTGTGATGTCGCCGAGGTCGCCGCCGTCTTTGGTGGTGGCGGACATCGCAATGCCGCTGGATTCCGATTGATAGGAAAGGGTGTGAAACAGGTGCAGAAGTTGGTTTTGGATGCCTTGAGCAAGGCCCTGGTTTAAAAATAGGTTTTTTATGACCTTGATGACCTTGTGTAACCTTGGAGTACAAGATCCAGGTGGCGTGGAAGAATTTTTTGAGGCTGGTGCCTTTGTTATAGACAAACCTGCAGGGCCAACCTCTTTCAGGATGGTGAGTGGGGTCAGGCGGGCCTTAGGGATCAAAAAAGTCGGGCATGCCGGAACCCTGGACCCTTTTGCTACCGGCCTGCTTGTTATCTGTGTAGGCCGACCAGCAACCAGAATGATCTCCATGATGATGGATGGGCAGAAAGAGTATCTGGCTACCCTTTGTCTGGGTGTTGAAACCGACACCTTTGACCTCGAAGGGGCGGTGGTGGCCAGGCATCCCGTTGGTCCTTTGTCGGCCGAGCAGATTGAGGAGTGCCTTGGTTTGTTTCGAGGGGCACAAAATCAGGTACCCCCTATTTATTCTGCCTTGAAGCATCAAGGAAAGCCCCTGTATCATTATGCTCGTCAGGGTATAACTATAGTCAAAGATCCGCGTCCAGTGTTTATTGAAACCCTGGAAAGAACTGATGGCCCTTTTGATCTGGCCGGCGGCGAGGGAAGCCAGCTTTCCTTACGGGTGGTTTGCAGTAAAGGTACCTATATTCGTAGTCTTGCGGCCGATATCGGTAGAATCTTAGGATGTGGCGCCCATCTGATCCAGTTACGTCGAATCCGAAGTGGATGTTTTACCCTGGAAAATAGTTTTCCTGGTACTGATTTGTTTTTACCGGATGCACGTAATCATCTGTTGGCAAAAGGGCTATCTGTTGACGATCTTACGAATTTGTTGTAATAAGAATGGGTAGTAAATGTTGAAACTGCAAGTTGAAGTTTGCGAGCAGTGATTGAGTAAGAAAAATATTAGCTTTTAAATAAAAAAACTGTCTTTATATTAAGCAAGAGGAGGCCCGTTTTGGCACAGTCAGCAGTTAAAAAACATGAAATTATTGAGAAGTTTAAGGTCCATCCCACCGATACCGGTTCATCAGAGGTGCAGATAGCCCTTCTTTCTGACCGGATTCTTTATCTTACTGAGCATTTCAAAACGCACAGCAAGGATCATCATTCACGTCAGGGCCTTTTGAAATTAGTTGGTCAGCGTAGAAGCCTGCTTGATTATCTGAAAAAGAAAAATAATAGTAAATATAAAGCCGTTATCACTGAGCTTGGTATCCGAAAGTAACCGGAGATAACATAACGAACAGGTCAGAATTGTAGAAAATTCTGACCTGTTCGTTATGTTGTACGTTTTGATCCCAGCTTTAAGCATCACAGGTGTGCGCTTTTTTTGAGGTGTGTGTCTGGGTACACGGTGTATCGTTGCTGAAATTTAGGGTATATGGTGCGTTGTTTGTACCAAAAAAAGCTACTGTGTTTGCACACTTGGAGAGTGTATGTATAAGAAAGTTGAAGTTGAAATAGGTGGTAAGACCATATCCATCGAAACCGGCAAGTTGGCCAAACAGGCCTCGGGTTCCGTGGTTGTTCAGTGTGGTGAAACCATGGTCCTGGTGACCGCCGTTGCTGATAAAGAACATAAGCCTGAGCTTGGTTTTTTGCCACTGACCATCGAATATCAGGAAAAGATGGCGGCTGTGGGACGGATCCCCGGGAACTATTTCCGTAGGGAGATTGGTCGTCCCAGCGAACAGGAAGTACTCACCTGTCGTATTATCGACCGACCCTTGCGACCTCTCTTTGCTGATGGATATTTCTCTGAGACCCAGGTGATTGCCACCGTCCTTTCTGCCGATCAGCAGAATAATCCCGATGTGTTGGCCCTGATTGGCGCCTCCTGTGCCCTGACTTTGTCTGATGTCCCCTTTGGTGGGCCGGTAGCCGGGGCCAGGGTCGGATATATCGATGGCCAATATGTCTTGAATCCGACTATTGATGAGTTGAAGACCTCACGCCTCGATATCATTGTTGCCTGTACCCGTAAGGCTGTAGTAATGGTTGAGGGGAAGGCAGACGCCTTGAGTGAGGATGAGGTGCTGGCGGCCATCTTTTTTGCCCACGCACAGGTGCAGCCTCTCTTTGATATGCAGGAGCAGTTACGGGAGGCCAATGGAAAGGCAAAACGAGTTGTTGAACCACCCAAGATTGATGAGACCCTGATGGCACAAGTCAGAGGGGTTGCTGATGCCGGAATGCAGAAGGTTATTTCCACGGCTGACAAGATGGAACGTGGACTTCTTTATGATCAATTAAAGGCTACTGTTGTTGCTGAACTTAATGAGGACGGAACACGGGCCAAAGAGATCAGTAATCTCCTGTCTCTTCATAAAAAGAACACAATGCGGGCCAAGATTGTCGAGCAGGGTACCAGAATAGATGGTCGGGCCTTTTCTGAGGTACGGCCTATTAGCTGCGAAGTCTCCTATCTTCCCAGAACACATGGCTCGGCGCTTTTCACTCGTGGAGAGACCCAGGCCTTAGTGACAGCTACCTTGGGGAGTGAGCGCGATCAGCAGCGGGTTGAAACTCTGGAAGGTGAACAGTCTAATCGTTTTATGCTCCACTACAACTTTCCTCCCTACTCGGTGGGCGAGGCACGAAGAATGGGCGGTCCTTCCCGGCGTGATATAGGGCATGGTACCTTGGCAATGCGGGGACTCAGTGCTGTACTGCCCACGGAAGAGGAATTTCCTTACTCAATCCGGGTGGTTTCTGAGGTTCTTGAGTCCAACGGGTCATCATCTATGGCTACCGTCTGTGGCGGCAGTATGGCGATGATGGATGCTGGAATCCCCATTAAGAAGCCTGTCTCCGGGATTGCCATGGGGCTGATTAAAGAGGGTGATAAGGTAATTATCCTCTCTGATATCCTGGGTGACGAAGATCATTTGGGTGATATGGATTTCAAGGTTGTAGGTACGAGTGATGGTGTGACCTCGCTGCAGATGGATATCAAGATTGACGGTGTTGATCGGGATATTATGGGGCGGGCCCTGGCTCAGGCCAAGGAAGGCCGGATGCACATTCTGGGTGAAATGACGAAGGGAATCTCCCAATCCCGGAAAGAGGTGTCTGAAAACGCGCCCAAGTATTACGTCCATAAAATCAACCCCGACAAGATTCGCGATATTATTGGGCCTGGTGGCAAGATTATCAAAGAACTCTCGGCTGAATATGATGCCAAGATCGAAGTGGATGACTCAGGCTTAGTGAAGATGTTCTGTAGCAACAGTGCCACTGCGAACGCCTTGGTAGAAAGGGTGAAACAGATTACCGCTGAGGTTGAGGTCGGGGCGGTCTATAAGGGTATTGTCAAGACCATTAAAGATTTTGGTGCCTTTGTGGAAATCATGCCCGGCACAGATGGCATGGTTCATATCTCCGAACTTGATGTTAAACGGGTGGAGAAGGTAACCGATGTGATCAAAGAAGGTGACGAGATCGAGGTCAAGGTCTTGGAGGTTGATAACCGAGGCCGTATTCGTCTGAGTCGAAAGGCCCTGATGTAATTTTTTGAAATCTGTAGATCATGGTTCTTAATGAGGGTCGTTTCTTTTTTGAAACGGCCTTTTTTTTTATGCACGCTGTTGTTACAAAATAACTTGAACACGTATCATCCTGTAAATACGGCATAAGGATCCATAAACTATACGATGAGGCTGTTTTGTAACGGCTTCTTGTATGTTATCTGTCAGGCGCCATTCCAAGAAATAGCCGAAAAAGATTGGCTGTTTCTTGGAAGTGACATAAGGTGCTGTAATAAAATAAGCAAAAAAATACTCCTTATTTCATAACAGCACCTAAAAAATAGGAGGACAGGCAGAATGCGGGAAGAAATAACTGAGATAACGGTGCGATTTTGCTGGATAGATTCCGAAAAAAATCATGATCTTGGATTGCCATGCTATCATTCTGAACAAGCTTCTGGTCTGGATGTTGCGGCTGCCGTTGATAAAGCTCTGATTTTAAGTCCGGGCCAGATTGGAATTCTGCCCACTGGTTTTTCTGTCGCGATCCCCATAGGATATGAACTTCAGGTGCGGCCCCGTAGTGGGTTGGCGATCCGAAATGGGGTAACAGTGGTCAACAGTCCGGGAACGATTGATGCCGATTATCGGGGAGAAGTCCGTGTGGGACTGATCAATCTGGGGAAAGAGGATTTTATTATACATCGTGGAGATCGTATTGCCCAACTTGTTCTGGCCCCGGTCGTTCGAGCTGTGTTTAAGGTAGTGTCTCATCTTGATACCACCTGCCGCGGCGATGGCGGCTTTGGGCACACTGGAAAATAGAGCATGTATTTCTCAGTGCTTGGCAGCGGTAGCCAAGGGAACAGCGTTTATGTAGAGTCAGGAACAACTGCAATCCTCATTGATGCCGGATTTTCCGGAAAAGAAATTGCGGCCAGGCTTCAGTCCATTGGCCGCAGTATTGAAAACCTGAATGCTATCTTTGTTACCCACGAGCATCAGGATCATATTCAGGGAGTGGGAGTACTCTCCCGTCGTTGTAAAATCCCGGTTTATAGCACCTATGGCACGATTCAGGGTGGAGAACCTCGTTGGGGAGAACTCTATAAATGTGTAGAGTTCGGAACTGGTGATCTTGTCGAGATGCAGGACCTTCAAATTCGTCCTTTTTCTATCTCTCACGATACGGCGGACCCGGTGGGTTTTGTTATAGGCAATGGGAAGGTGACCCTTGCCTATTGCACCGATACCGGCAAGGTCTCACATCTTTTACGAAAGAGGCTGAGTAAATGTAATGGGTTGGTACTGGAATTTAACCATGATCCTCAGATGTTAAGAGACGGCCCGTATCCTCTTGCCGTACAGCAACGTGTTCGTTCTGATCATGGTCATCTGTCCAATGAAGATGGAGCAGGGGTTTTACAATCTCTCGTCCATGATCAACTCCATTATGTGATTCTGGCCCATCTCAGTGCAACCAACAATCACCCAGATCTGGCCCTGAAGGCCGCCAGAAGTGCTGTCGGGGAAGCCTCGGTTCACCTCAAGGTTGCGGCCCAGGGCTTGGCAACAGAGCTTCTACCTTTGCGGGAACCGTGATTATTGACGAGAAAGGTCAACTCTTTATTATATCTGAGGGGGGAATAAACCCCTCAGATATAATATTGTCGTCAGGAAAGCCGAGACGGCATAAGGAGCCGTAACGAAATGAGTATAAATGGCCAAGTTATTTCCTAACGGCTTCTACACCGTCATTTCAGAATGAACCATTGCTTCGAAGGGTATAGGTGGCATAAGAAGCCGTAACAAAATAAACAGAACACAGCATGTTTATTTCGTAACGGGCTTCTAAAAATCAGCGAGGCAGAGAAAGCCGTTGCTCTTTATCTCTCTTGGGGTTTTCTTTATAAAGAAGCATTGTCTTGCCGAGGAGCTGTACCAGGGTGCTTTCAGTGGCCGCTGGCAACAAATCGGCAGCTTCTTTTTTGTTGATACTGCTACTATTGCCTATCTTGACCTTGATCAATTCTCTGGCAAGCAGCTCTTGTTTGGTCGCCTTCAGTACATTGTCGGTTAATCCTTCCTTGCCTATTGAGACCAGAGGCGTCAGGTGATGGCCAAGCCCCTTGAGAAACTTTTTCTGTTTACCGGTTAATGTAAATACTGTCTTTTCTTCTTGGTCGGTCATGTCTTTGTTATCCTTTGATAAAGAGTTTAGGAGCCAGTAAAGAGCCCATTTCAAATAGTATCGTTACCGCCCCTTTATGTGCCTTTTTTGACATTCAGGTGGTTCATGGTATTTATTACAGATGTTCAGGAAATCAGGTTTTTAATAATCTCATATCCACCGATATAGGTTCCTATGGAAGAGCCCAAGCTGGTAAGGATAAAGACGAGAAAAACTCTGAGGAGTTTATTCTGCCACCACCCTGATATGGTTCCCATATCGTAGCCCACTGTTTCAAACTCTAATACCCGAGGAGGAGACAGCATAACCTGGATAAAGGCCGCCACATAGCCCGCACCAATCAGTGGTGACATGCTGGTGATTGGTGCCGCAAGGAGAGCACCCAGTATAGTCAGGGGATGGGCCAAGGCTATGATGCCACCAATGGCAGTGGGAATGCTGTGGGCCAAAACCCAGTACAGGAGGTTAGCACCCGCATCCGCCTCTCCTTTTTGCAGGCCAATAACGACAAGAGATGTGATAATAATCAGGGGAAAGGACCACCCAGCTACCTTCCAACCTATTGATACAGGGGGGATCGTATTGATATCATTCAGCATTCCGCTGTTATTAATACAAAATTGATT
This sequence comes from Desulfobulbaceae bacterium UBA2276, assembly GCA_002347085.1. Lineage (GTDB taxonomy): Bacteria > Desulfobacterota > Desulfobulbia > Desulfobulbales > Desulfocapsaceae > UBA2270. The sequence goes on from DDWW01000005.1 coordinate 15,530, forward strand.
CTTAATTCCAGCTATATGGCCAGCTCCGACCACGGCGACAAGGCGTCTTCCAGGTGTCGCCTTGATCTTTTCAGCTAAGTAGATGTCGCGCTCGTCAATGAGCACCTTTTTTACATTGGGCAGGATCGCACCCATTTCACCCATCAATTCCGAAAGGACATCTTTTTGCTTCAGTTCAGCAAGTTGTTCTTCACTGATCTCTGTTTCATCAAAGATACTGCTCAACAGTGTGGTTAACAAATAAGCTTTTTTGAGTAGTGACGTTGATTTCCAAGCTCGTCGTAAGGTAATGCGTACATCGCGATCACACAAGGAGATCGGGATATTTTGTTCTTGTGCGGATTGAGCGGCCGCGAGGAGTTCCGCGCCTGGTTTTACGCCTAATTTCTCGCCTAATTTTTTTTGATAGGACGCCATAAGTAGATTGACCATCAGGGTGGAGAGCTGTTTATCTTTGATGATCTGTTTCAGGTCAAGGGCCTGCCAGCGTTTTTTTTCGGTGAGTGCTTGATAGCGTTTTTCATCAAGTTCTATGCAGATCCCGTCTGGTTGTTCCTGGCCAATGACCTTGCGTACCAGATTGACCGATTCTTGAGAGATATGAGCTGTGCCTACCAGCAGGATAATCCGGTCGTGGTACTGGATAATATGTACATCTTCCGGGTATTCTTGTGAGGGAAAATGAAGAGGTAACATAAATAAATACGGTGTGAAAAATAAGTATTGGTTGATTTTTTTTTAGGAAAAAAGCGGAAAAGCAAAGGAAACAATCAGTAGGAGTTGCCTGATGTAGAGGGGGACTCTCTATGGTTAGTTATCAGCAGAACATGTCCTTGAAGACCCTGTAAATTTCCTCGCAGTCGCAGAGTCGTAAAAAAAAACAACAAAAACAATTTCAGTGATTCTACGCTATCGTACGCAATTTGTTACTTGAATTCTACAGGTAGAGAGGATGAAAGGTGAAGGGCTAATTCGCTATTCCCCCTTAAACATCTTTTATCTTGAGACGTTTTCCGGGATGAATCATGTTGGTTTGAAGATTATTCCATTCTTTTATCTGCACTGGGGACAGATTGAATGCTTTGGCGATAGTCCAGATGGTGTCACCATCTTGCACTTTATACCAACTATGCTGTGGTGTCTCTGCAACTTGCTTATATTGCGTGTTGCTGACAGTTACTATGTCCTTGATACTATCTTTTGGGGTTTTCTTGGTTTTGGTAGCCAGAATAACAATTTTGTCGTCTTGAATTGCGGTAGAGGCAACAACGGTATTGGTCTTTACTTTCTGAATTTCTTGATCTTTTTTGTCAAGGTAAAGTGACAGTTGTTGCCCTGCCTTTAACTTGTGGTTGGGAGGGAGATCATTCCAGGAGACAATCAGCTCGGCTGGAACCTTGTATTTACGAGCAATTTGGGCCATAGATTCACCTTTTTTAATCCGGTGCATAACAAGATTGTCCTGATTGGCCTCAACAATGGTGTTAGTGCTCCCTTCTGGGAGAAGGTGATAGCGGATATCTTGAAAGGGGATGCGTAAACGTTGCCCAGATACCAGCTTTTGGCTTCGCAAATTATTCACCTTGAGCAGGGTTGTTTTGTTGACATCGTAACGATTGCATATCTGGGTGAGGGATTCTTTTTTGGAGATAGTGTGCGTCTTGTAATCTGTAGTGGCGATGCGTTGAAGTCTCGGCAGGTTTTTGCTTGCGATTTCTTTTGAGCCAACCGGGATTTTAATGTGATAGGAGCTTTGGTTCAAGGGCGTTCTGTCAGTGGACAATTCCTGGTTGAGGTTGTCAACTGTTTTGCGGTCACAGTTGCTGATCAAGGCCACCGCATCGAGAGTAAGACCTGGTCCAACCTCTAAAGTCTCATACGAGAGAGGCTCTTCAAATGGTACGTCTGTAAATCCATATTTTTCTGGGTTTTTGGCAATGATGATTGAAGCAATCAGCTTGGGAACATAACGTTTGGTCTCCATGGCCAGATAGTCATATTCGGCCAGAGACCAAAAATCTTTGCTGTCGTAACGTTCCAGACCTTTACCGATCTTCCCTGGCCCCGCATTATAAGCAGCCACTGCCAGATGCCAGTCACCAAACTCTTCATAAAGATTGGAGAGGAAACTGACCGCCGCTTTGGTGGATTTCTCGGCATCTCGCCGCTCGTCGATATATTTATTCATCTTCAGGTTGTAAAGAGAGCCGGTTCCGGGAATAAATTGCCAGAGGCCTGACGCATCTGACTTGGAGTAGGCTCTTTGATTATAACCACTCTCAATCATTGCCAAGTAGGCAAGGTCCTCAGGGATACCCGCCGCTTTCAGCTCTTTCTGCATCATGGGTAAATATTTACCTGAACGGCTCAGCCAGATAGAGAAACTTCTTCGCTGTTGGTTCTGGAAGAGATCGAGATATGCCTGCACTTGATTGTTGATAATAATGGGGAAATCGGAGCAGGTGGTATCAGGTTGCAGGGTTTGTTTTTGGGAGGAATTGGTATTCGTTGTCCAGGAACCGGCGCGGCGCAGGGCTTCCAGCTCGGCTGTAAGGTCAGTTTCAGGATCTTCCGCATCAATCGGAGCAGAACTTACAAGTTCTTGATCGTTTGAGAGGCGCAGTTCGGCTGAATGTTGTCCGTCAGCGCAGCCAGAGAAAAGCAGGACAGGTAAGAGCAGGGCACATATGCTCAAACATCGTTTCAAGAGCTGAGTCATAGAGAATTCTGAGAGGTTGTTGGGCTTTTTCAGGTGCGTTGGACGCTGGAAAAACAAATGAAGAATAAAACATTATTGTACTCTAACGAGGAACACAGTACATTCGCACCCAAGTTTAAGTTGGTTATTTAGACTATAAGTATTCCTGAATTGCAACAAAAAATAAGCTGAAAAGATGGAAATATGTCTCGTAATATGTGAATATGAAAAAATATAAAAGGATATTTGATGATATTTTTTTATTTGTTAGGGAGATTTTCTTGATAACATTCTGAAGTTGTTTGTTAAATTTTTATAAAAATCACACAAAAGTGATGGGTTGTGATTGTTGCTTATGTTTAAAAAAATATTTTACATATCATTCTTTCTTGTAGTGCTTGCCGCATTAGGGGGCGGTTTGGCGTTTTACTGGTTCGTGGTATTGCATCCGGGAGATGAGATTGATCCCGCCAACATCCAACGAATTTTAGGGAAAGAGACCCCTGTTTTTTATAGTGATGGCGAAACCAGATTAGGTGCTTTCTTCGATCAGGCCCATCGACAATATGTAAGCTATGACCAGATTCCCAAGGATTTTGTTAATGCCTTGGTAGCCTCAGAAGATGCCAACTTTTTTTTCCACTACGGCTTTGATCCCTTGGGTATCATACGTGCCGCGCTCAAAAATTATCAGATGGGACGAGTGGTACAGGGGGGAAGCACCCTTACCCAGCAGACGGCAAAAAATCTTTTTAAGCGAAGTGGACGGTCCTATCAGGCCAAAATCAAGGAGCTGCTTTTTGCCCTTCGTTTGGAATATTATTACCCTAAAGAAAAAATCTTTGAGTTTTATGCCAATCAGTTCTATGTGAGCGGTAATGGCCATGGTTTAGGGGTGGCGGCTCAATATTATTTTAGTAAACCGGTAGAGGAGCTTTCGTTGCTCGAGTGTGCTTTTATTGCCGGGAGTGTTAAAAAACCGAATTACTACAACCCTTTCATTAAAAAAACTGATGAAGCGGCACGGTTGGCTCAAGAGAATGCCAACGTCCGGGTGCGGTATGTGCTCGAGAAGATGCGTGAAGCAGGTACGCTTCCCGAAGGGCTCTATCAGAAAGCTATTAACGATAAACTTGAGTTTCATCAAGGAACAATGGGGTATGCCCTTGATTATGTAATGGAGATGGTGACCGATGCCGTTGCAACCCCTGATGTTCTTGAGGCGTTAAAGGACCAAGGGGTAGACAATCTTGCGACCTCGGGGTTACGAGTCATCACTACCGTTGACAAGAGTTTGCAAAAACAGACACTTTACTCACTTCGGCAGGAGCTTTCCCGTTTAGACGTCAGGTTGCGTGGTTATGTGAGAGATGAGGTGCAGAAAGAACTTCATGCAACTGATTATTTAGGGGATATGGTGCTGCAAAAACAGGCGTTTTTGTTTGGCACTATTACGAAAATTGCAAGAACTGAAAAAAATGAAAAAGTTGCCGGCAAGGGTCAATCTTCCGGTAAATCATCTGTACGTATTGAAGTTGATTTTGGAAGAAACGTCGGGAACGGGGTTATTAACGAGCAAGGACTTATGGGCCTGCTTGCTTCCCAGATGAAATGGAAACAAGGTCGTTGGAATGATGCCACGACCAAAGATCTTCCTTTATTATTGTCGGAATTGCGCGAAGGGGATAGGGTCTGGGTCAGTGTTTATGATATTGCGGCTGATAACACTGTAGAGCTTGAACTGGAAAGATTTCCCAAAGTTCAGGGTGGGGCCTTGATCCTGCAAGGGGGTGTGATCAAGGCCATGGCCGGTGGCGTTGAAAATAGATTTTTTAATCGAGCCTTTTATGCCAAACGAACCATGGGCTCAGCCTTTAAGCCTTTTGTTTACACAGCCGCCCTGCAATTAGGCTGGAATGCGGTTGATTTGTTGAGTAATAAACGAGATGTCTTTGTTTATCAAGGGCAGCCTTATTTTCCGAGACCTGATCATAAAAGTGCAAACAATCAGGTCTCGATGAGTTGGGCGGGGGTTCATTCAGAAAACTTGGCTTCAGTCTGGTTGCTTTATCATCTTTGCGATCAGTTGAGCATGAAACAGTTTCAGGACGTGGCGGCCCATGTTGGTCTGGCTCCCAAGAATCTTGCCGGGGAGAAGGAATCGTATGAGGCATATACTGCCAGGATTAGAGATCGACATGGTATTGTCATAAATCGCACTGTCGTTGAAAAAGCGGCCTTTGATCAGGCCGTGGCCAATCTGGAAACTGATTTTCTTTTTGAAAATCGCCTCTCGGAGTATATGGCCATAAAAAATCTGCCTTATGGGTCGTCAGCAGCAATTGCCGCACCCGATATTGATGTCCAGTTACAGGCCAATAATCTGACCGAGCAGGAACGGCAGGAACTTTATCTGCGGAAATCTCTTCTGGCCGGTCAGGTCCAGAGTCAGAGTTATCTGGCCCTGGTGGAGTTAGGGCAGGAGATGTTGGCGTATCGGCGCGAGGTGGAAGATCCCTGGAATTCTGCCGATCTTCTTGCAGCCCTCGAATATCAAGGAAAGGCAGTACTTTTTTATGATTTCGTGCGCAATCGTTATACTTTTACCCGAAAAGGGCAGACGGGGTCCTTGCAGGCGGTTGATTTGAACCTGTTGCGAGAAGAGTTACGGCAAAAAGATGGTGCTGGTCAGGATAAATTTTGGTCAGATGTCTTGCTTAATTCTTTAGTATCAAGGGCCGCAATAGATATGGTTCGCAAGCAGGTTGATGTTGAATTGAAGCGTTTAAGTGGTCTGCCACTTTATCATTTAGATGTATTGTCTTCAGTAAAGGACTTTAGATTGTTGGTTGGATTGCAATATCTACTTAAGTTTGCTCAAGAACTTGGAATCAAAAGTAAGCTTGAACCAGTGCTCTCTTTTCCTCTTGGTTCTAATGTGGTGACCCTGTTCGAGTTTGTGCGGATGTATGAGGGGATTGTGACCGGAGAAGTGGTTTTGAGCGAGGCGCAAGGGGAGGATGCCCGTGATTTGCTCGCCATTATTGATCGTATTGAATCGGCAGAAGGCGAGGTGCTTTATCAGCCCCAGCGCAAGCGGACGAAACTGGTTGCACCTGAGACCTCGCTTGTTGTCGGGCATATCCTGGAAAATATCGTCAAATTCGGGACAGGTCGTTACGCTGATAAAAGTGTTCGCCTGCCCGAAATCGATAAGGAAGCCGCTACAAAATTTGCGGGCTTTGATCTGGCAATTCCACTGATGGGGAAAACTGGAACCGCTAATAACTATACGAATGCATCCTTCTTCGGCTATCTGCCTGGGGTGGCGCCACAGGGAGAGGGTTTAGTGGATAAGGGCGGCTATGCGATCGGGGTGTATGTCGGTTTTGACGATAATGAAGATATGCGACGCGCTTCCACCAGAATTACGGGCTCCGAGGGGGCACTCCCCACATGGACGGAACTCGTTAAAGTTTTACTCAAGGAAAAAGGGTACACGCAAAAACTTGATCCCATTGAAATTTCTTTTTCTGGTCTTACTATACAGCGACCATCTTTAGGCCAATTGAACGTGGTGGTTCAGGCAGACCTCGGGGGGATACTACCCTCACCTGTCAGTGAGGTAGATGCAAAAAATCGCTCAGTCCCTTCTATTATGACCTTTGGCGAGATCGATGCGGAGGGAGCATTTGTGCCGGCGAGGCAGTTCAAGCCTTACTGGGAGCAGATGAGTTTGGAAGTTAATAATCATTGAAATTTTGATGACTCTGATTTTATAAAAAATAAAAAAACGAATAGACACATTATGAGTAAATTAAAATCTTTCTTGTTGCTTGCTTGTTGTACTGTGGCAATGAGCGGTTGTCTTTATAATCAAAAAAAGATGGTTGATCCCGCTGCTCCCGTTACAGTGAACACTGCAGATGGAGATAAACCGGGGGGTCCTGTTCAGGAAAGTGATCCCCGTCGGCAGGAAATTGCATCTCTTGGGCGGTCAGATATTGCGGCCCAAGGGGGTGGGCGGTTTACACCATCTGTTGAATATGTAACAGGCCGAATTGCTGAATATAATAAAAAAATGGAGCGTTGGCGGGAGCGAGACAGTCAGGCCGCTGTCCTCCGAATACCGGCGGATGAGTCCGAAAAAATGGTCGGGTGTTTTCGGGATTTGCAAAAAGTGCTGAATGGCTATAATCGACTCCATGAAACTATTTTGCAACAGGCAGCCATGCCGAATGGTACGAAGAGTGGTGTAAACGGGTCAGTAAGTATAAAAGAAATGTACGAGTTGCAACAGAGTGATATCGCCTTTGTGGATGGATTCTGTGGTCAGGCGGTGGCGATAGATAGCACCAAGGGCTCGGGATGGTTAAAAAATAACGAGACAGGTACGCTTTCCCCGGGCGAGGCCATGATTGCGCAACATGCCGCCAATGGTGAATTTGAGGAACTGGTACAGGTGTGGAAAATGATGCCTGGGGCCGCAGCAGCTCGGGCATCATTGCATAGCAAGGTCTTATACGGCAAGGCCTTGATGGCCTTAAAACAAGAAGATGAGGCGGCTAATGTATTTCGTCAGATGGTGGATCAGATGACGCCTACCGGTAATCAACCCGTGGAGCTCCTTGCGTTGCGAAAGACTTTAGCTGATTTGTACCTTGCTTCAGGGAATTATGCTGAAGCTGAGTCGCAATATCTTGAAATATCAAAAGGATATAAGGATATGGCCAGTATTGATGATTGGGCCATACTCCAACGCTCTATTTTGAAACGGGGTGAGCAGGGCGGAGCTGAGCTCACGGATTATTCCGATCTGTTAAAAAACTATCTTGGCTTTAATCCTGCCAAGGATGGTTATACCGTGGTGTGGCAAGCAGATAAGTTCCTCCAGACCTATCCATATTCTCCTGTCGCGCTGAATGTGGATATTATCAGGACTGCAGCTCGGGAGCAGGCAGACAAGTGGGCGCAAAAGGCTGTGATCAAGACGGGTGAGCCTGCTACCCAAAAAACTGATCAGGGTACCTTGGATAAATATGAGACTGCTCCTCAACTTGTTGTCCCTCCTGAGGTGCAACCGTCTGTTCCTCCCGCTTCTCCAAAGAGTATTGAGGCAACAATAGTAGAAAAGGTTGAGAGCGAAACTGTTAAGATCCAAAAGACACAAGACCTGGAGCGTCGATGGAATGAAGGAGTGCGTTTAATGGAAGGTGGGCAGTATGACAAGGCTATTGAGGCCTTTACTCCTATGCTTGATTCTGAGTATTCAGAAAAGGCTCAGAAGAAAATTACTGAGGCCTCATTGCTTGCAGCGGAAGCCGACCGGCGAAAGGCGGCAGACCTCTTTATTAGGTTCACCAAGGCTTCTGATGTGGAGAGCAGGAAAAAAATGTTGATTGAGTCGCGTCAAATCCTGCAGAATATTTTGGTAAAATATCCAGGGGTGGAAATAACGGAGAAGGTTCTTGGCAATATTAAAAGAGTGGAAAAAGAAATGAATACCATTGATCCAACCCTTATTCAGCAGGCTGGCCGGGTCGGTGGTGAGGAGCGGAAGGTTGTTGAAAAGCAGCTACAGTAGGCCTGTCGCCAGCATACCATGCATTGCAAATACAAACATTGACCCCTGAATTTTGATTTCTTTATTCAACAGTCTCGTTTTTCCATTGACATGGAGCAAATGATTGAGTAGTTTGCCGCTCTCTTCGGACGGGGTGCATGAGTGATGCGCTGTCAGGAGGAGTAGAATAGCAGTGATCAGTAAAAAGTTTGGGCAGTGAAAGAGAGCGGGAAAGCGCATCTGTCGAAAAGCAA
>DDWW01000011.1:0-12400 GCA_002347085.1 Desulfobulbaceae bacterium UBA2276
TGACATAATTATAAAAAGCATCCACATTCCCGCCGCTCCGGCCAAAATGGAGATGGATATAACCACCGACCGCATTGCCGACCTTAAACCCTTCCGTCCGCCCGTCCGCCAATTGATAAAGGGTCTCCACGTCCGGGTTCATTCGCTCAACGGTTGAGTAATGAAACTCATGACCGTGCAGCACCTCACCCGCCCTGCCCCACAAACAATCGCACAGCAAGCGGGGCTGGCGATATCCAAGACGGGACAGGCTCCTCTGCATCCGTACCGTCGCCGGAAAGACCCCGGCCATGGCGTGCGTCTGACCGGCCAGATCAATCAACTCCTCACACAGATACATAAATCCGCCGCACTCGGCATAGATCACGCCCCCGCTCTTGGCCCAAGAGGCAATCTCCGCAAGCATCTCCCCGTTCCGGCTCAGGGCTTGAGCATGGAGTTCCGGATAGCCGCCGCCCAGATAAAGTCCATCGAGGCCTTCCGGGAGTTTGTGATCCCGCAAAGGGCTGAACGGGAGGAGCTCAAAACCCGCTTGCTCAAGGATGGCCAGGTTGTCTTCATAATAAAAACAGAAGGGCAGATCACGGGCCACGGCTAATTTGAGTCCCTGGGGGTGCGAAATCCGAGAGGCGACACTCTCCTTATTGACCTGCCTGCTGCTTGTGCCTAAAGATAACAGGCCATCGAGATCAATATGCTGTTCCACGGCCTGGATCAGCCCGGCCAGTTGCTCGTCGTCCAGCGGCGTTTCTTCGCCCATGTGCAGGCCGAGATGACGATCCGGGATCTCAAAGCGGGTATCACGCGGGAAAAACCCCAATATCCTGGCCTGACACGACTGCTCCACCGCCCCCCGGATCATCTCCACATGGCGCGCCGAACCGACGCGATTAAAGATCACTCCGGCAATCCGCACTTGGCGGTCGTACACCTCAAAGCCCTTAAGGACTGCGGCCACACTCTCGGCCGCTGAACGGGCATCAATAACCAGAACCACGGGCAGGCCCAAGACCGTAGCCAGGGCCGCAGAGCTTGCGATATTGCCGTCAAAAAGGCCCATCACCCCTTCCACCACCCCCACATCCTGTCCACCAAGCCGCTGCTGAAAGGTCGTCCGGCAGAATTCATGGCCGCACATCCGCAGATCAAGATTAGACGAAACCCTCCCGGTCACCATCCGATGCAGGGTGGGATCAATAAAGTCAGGCCCACATTTGAAGGGCTGCACCGCCAGCCCCCGGGCCTTGAGCGCCGCCAGAATTCCCAGGGTGATGGTCGTTTTCCCAGAGCCACTGGTGGTGCCGCCGATCAAGAAGGCGGGAGCTTGGGGTGCCGAGGAGAAAGAAGCTGGAGTTTGAGACATGAGTGACTTACAGGTTATTTTCTTGTTTTTTTTCGCAAGAAAATAACCTGCGAAAATCACTTATCCCGTTTATCGGGGCTATTTCACTCTTCACAGCACTATCCGCCTGACCAGCAGCAGAATAAACAGGGCCAGGACAGAACCGGCAAGCATCAAGCGATTAGTGAGCAGGATATCGTTTCCCCTGAGTTCTCGCCGGGCATCACCGATTGTGGGTTTAGCAACAAATTGACCAAAATAACTGGCACCGCCGCCTAATTGCACCCCAAGCGCCCCAGCCACCGCCGCCTCGGAATGACCGGAATTAGGACTGGCATGACAGAGACGATCGCGAAAGAAAATCCGCCCGGCACGTGGGCCATCGAGACCGAGAAGAAAGGCGGCCAGGATCAGCAGCAGACCGCTCAGGCGGGCCGGAATAAAATTAGCCACATCGTCGATTTTGGCCGCTGCCCAGCCAAAATCCAGATATTTCTCATTTTTATAACCAAACATGGAATCCATGGTATTGACAGCCTTATATCCCAAGGCAAAGAAGGCTGCCGAGACAAGGGGATTCAGCGAAAGAAACGGGGCCACAATCGCCCCCAGTACCGCATAGAAAAGAGGGGCGACCACCCCATCCACCATATTCTCGGCTACCGTTTCCACACAGGCCCGAATCACCCCCGCCCGGTTGAGTGTGGCCGTATCCCGACCGACAATCATCGCCACCGCCTGACGTCCGGACCGCAGACCAGCCTCGCCCTCCTCTTGCAGACCAGTAAACACCTCACGACTATGGCGGATCAGATCACGGGCGGCAATGGAGGTGTACAACAAGAAAATAGCCAAGCCATCGACCAACAAAGGAGAGATGAGCGCGCCGGCCTGTAACAGAATGGCAACGAGGGCAAAAACCACCGCCAGGACAGACGCCACGGTCACCACCCCGGCCAACTGTTTATTGGCAAACACTCTGCGAGAAAGTGTTTCAAAACGGCCACAGAACCAGCCGATAATCCGTACCGGATGAGGGAACCAGCGGGGATCACCAATAATCAGATCGAGGGTTATGGCGCAAAGGAGTTGTAACTCAAAGACGTACAAAAGCATCGATAATTCAAAAGCAGGATACGCAACATGCGCCAACAACAAGGAATACGATTTTTTTCTTCCAGAATGCCTGCAAATACCGTAATCGTCTCAAGACAATATAAGGGAGCCTTGAATATAGCAACCAATAAAAAATCTGTCCACGCTTAGTAATTTAGAGGCCGTTACTGAAAAGGACAAACAGGGCCTTGCCCTTGGAACTACCCCAGATGTAGCCTGCAAGACGCCACGCCAGAAAACAGCGGGACAGATTGCTGTTTCCTGGACGTTGCATAAGAGGCCGTAAACAAAACAAGCAAGAAAAAGACCTTGCTTGTTTTGCAACGGCCTCTAAAAACTTGCCTTAGCCGCTGACAATGTTTATCCTCCTCAAAGTCATGGAAGTCAGACGGTTTCCAGGGCCTAAGCAGGATGCTCACAGCAGCATAACCCATTTACCACCTCTATCCAGCAGAATCAGCTATGATCAGTATTGCCACCCTCGGGCCCGATGGCTCAGATGGCTGCCAGGCCGCCCGCAGATACTCGCCTGACGCCACTCTGCGCTTCTACAATCGTATCCCTGACATCATCAATGCCTTTATCAACGAAGAGACCGATCTGGCCCTCATTCCCATTTACAATACCCGGGAGGGCGAGATCAAAGAGTACTTCCGTCTCCTGGAGCAGCTTGAAGAGGGATACTGGATTGACAACATTGTCCTCCCCATCCACCTTTCCCTGGGCGCCCTCAAACAAAAATCCCCTGAAAACCAACAAGGCGAAAAGAGGCGGATAAAAACCATCATTGGCCGCGGCTCGGTCTTCCGCCAATGTGAAGACTATATCGCCGAAAACTATCCCGAAGCCACCCTGATGACCGTCCAGGACATCGACCTGGCCGTAACAGATATCCAGGCCCGCAATCTTACAGATCATGCGGTCATCGAATCGGAAGAACTCCTGCACCGACACGGCCTGGAGGTCTTGAATCGCGAGGTAGTCCCTCATAACCGTACCCGTTTTGCTATCCTTGGTTCCAACCTGGCCAGCCAGACCGGCTATGACGCCACCGCCCTCATCACCCGCCCCTTGAAAGACCGGGTGGGTATGCTGGTTGATATCCTCAGTGAGTTCACCCGGCGCGGCATCAACATCCTCGATCTGCGTTCGGAAAACGACATCAAGACCCAGAAACTCCAGATTTATATCGAGGCCGAAGGACACATCGGTGACGCAATCTTGAGCCAGGCCCTGGAGAGTATCGAAAAAAATGTTATCCAGGAAGAAGGCGCCCTCAAACTGCTCGGCTCCTTCCCCCGCGTCGATATGCGGGTCAAGAAGATCAAGACCTTCGGCTTCATCGGCACCGGCGACATGAGCAGCTGGTTTGCCGATCGCCTGGAAAATGAAGGTTATCGCATCCTGATGACCGGCCGCTCCACCACCCTGCGGCCCGCTGAGATGATCCCCCAGGTCGATGTCGTCATCGTCTGCGTCCCCATCTCGGTCACGGCCGATACCATTCGTCAGTATGGAAGCCTGCTCCATGACGGCCAGGCCCTGATCCTTCTGGCAGGCGAATCGGAAAACACCCTCAGGACGGCAATGGAGTCAACCACTCAGGGCGTGGAGATCATGCTGGTCCATAATCTCTGGGGCCCCCAGGCCGTGACCATGAAGGATAAAAATGCGTCGGTCGTCCGCACCCCGCGCAGCGGCAGTTTTTGCGGCGAATTTGAGGCCTTTCTCTACAAACATGGGGCCGATATCTTTCAGGACACCCCGGACAAACATGACCTGCTCATGGGGGTCGGCCAGAAGCTGCCGACCATGATCTCAGTGGCCATGGCCACCACCCTGCGGCGACACGGGATCAACTGCAAGGACATCGGCAGCCACTCCACTCTTACCTCGCTCTACGGTATTCTGGCTATGGCCCGGGTACATAACCAGAACCCTCGCACCTATGCCGAGATCATGGCCACGACCGGTGATGGCCGCAAGATTGTCCGCAGCTTTGCCGAGGACCTGCTCCACATTATTAACCTGGCAGAAGGCGGCAAGATCTCCGAACTCTGCGAGTTGATGGATCAAAATCGCGCCTATCTGACTCCGGCCTTCCTCGACGCGAGGATGAGACAGGCCCGAGCAGTTGATGCGGTCTTGACGAAGACAGGGATGAAAGGAGAGGTGTAAGATGCCTGAAAGCCACAATGATCCCAAGGTCTTAGACAAAACAAGCGAAGAAGATACAGCACCGCCTGAGCAGAAAAAACGATCGAGCAATATCCTGTTTATTCTGATCCTGGCCTGCTGGCTCCTTCTTCTCTATTTTTACGGTGGGATCAAAGGCCCGGGCTGAGGTACGCCCATCCTTCGGTCGGAAGGAACACCGTGTGAGCTCCCTGCATCTTTTCAACAGCCGAGCCAAAACCCTAAATGATTTGTAAAAAAGGTAGATAGATTGAAAGCGGCACCTGTTGTCGGGATGAATCCCCGTTCTACAAGCTCCCCGCCCTTTGGCCTTCAGTCTTCAACCTAACCACCTAACTAATTAGATTATTTTTCATTCCACCCTCTATTCAGGAGAAATAAATATGTTTACCCGTGATTTCAGCTACCTTGATGAAGCACATATCTGTCCCAACTGTAACACCAAAATGTCCTGCTGCGAAGCCCCTCCTGTTCATGTCGGTGACGGCTTAGGCTGGGGATCAGAGGTCCTGTTTATCTGCTTGAACAATGAATGCTCGGTCTTTAAAAATGGCTGGCAACATATCGAACGCCAGTATGGCCATAAGGGTTCATATCGCTGCATGGAACTGCCCGGAAGCAAGGAAAAAAATGTGATGATGGTGGCCAGTGAATACGCCTTCACCGGCAGCGAGATTGACACCGAGGCGGTAAAGAAACAGAACATCCGCTACGTCAAGGAACAGGAAGCGGTAGCCGCCCTTGGCACCTGCATAGAAATGCACAATCTCGAACCGGTTCTGACCCTGATCCTTGATGAATCAGCCACGCTTGCCAACCGACAGAAGGCCGTCGCCTGCCTGAAACCGCTCAATGAACTTGCCTGCATTGATCCAATCAGAAATCATACCTTCAGAGACACCTCATTACTCCAGGAGTGCAGTATGATTATCAGTGAAATCCTCAAGACTCACTTCAAAAAAGAATGCCCCCACTGCGCCGAACTCATCAAGGCCCAGGCCCAGAAGTGCATGCACTGCCAGGCCGACCTCTAAAGAGGAAACTCGAACGCTTTTTACTCTTGCCAAAACCAGCGGCAGCGGGTATATAGTGGTAAAATTTATGTGGTGAATGTAGCTCAGCTGGTGGTAGCACTTGGTTGTGGTCCAAGAAGTCGTGGGTTCGAGTCCCATCATTCACCCCACCGTTGAAAAAGGAGTTTCAGGCAACAGCCTGAAACTCCTTTTTTTTTATTGCCAATCACTGGTTTTTTTTTCATTTGCACGTTGCATCCCCGAAAAAATCACTGTTAGTTCCCTCCTCCTTTTAACAGCATAATTAAAACGATATCCCTTGACAGTTGCGTCAATCTTCGATTAAATTATTATTTAATTAAAAACGGTTACGTCATGAGGATACATGTTTCATTATGTTACAGTTTACGCTTTCATTATGACCTGAGCGTCACGGGTTACTCCATCAACCCCATCCATTCCTTTCATAGTTTTTTCTCATCATGTCAGAATCAACCACATCTCAGGATATTGCCTCTCTGTATCGCTTCCTGGCTCAATGCATGCAATATCCAGACAAAGAGTGGATGAATGAAGAATTCTTTCAAGTTCTCTATAATCTCCTGGGCACCTTTAGCGCGATTACCGAAGGCAAAGAGATCAAAGCCGCTCTGGAACAATCCCCCGACTACATCGAAGACCTGCAGATAGAATACACCCGGTTATTTATCAACGGGGTTCCCCATGTGGTTGCCCCGCCCTATGCCTCGGTCTATATGGATCAATCCATTCAAGGAGCATTTGCCTTGAAGACCCTCAATTTCTACAGGGAGAAGGGGTTTACCATGGAGGGTACTGCCGACCTCCCTGATCATCTTGTCCACGAACTTGAATTTCTTTCCCTCCTGACCGAAGAAGAAGATCTGGTTGGAGAGGAGGAATTCCTCAGCAAGCTATTTCGACCCTGGTACAAACAATTTTGTCCCCGAGTCGCAAAAGAAACCCGCCATCCTTATTACCGGATGGTTGTAACCATAATTGATTCTTTTACAAAGGAGGAAGAGGAAGATGGCTTTCAACTTAACGAGGCGTAAGTTCCTGCAGACGGCATCTCTGGCAGCAGCGGCACTCCCGCTGGCCAAGGTCGTCTCCGCAGAGACAGGTGTGACCAAGGCGTCCCTGGAACCAAAGGGCACCATGGGCGACACAACTGTCGTCGGCGGATTGTGCGAGATGTGCTTCTGGCGCTGTCAGTTGGTCGGCAAGGTTCGCGATGGCCAGTTGATGAAACTTGAGGGCAACCCCAAGTCCATTGACAACGGCACATCTATCTGCGCCCGCGGCAACGCCGGCGTCAAACTGCTCTACGATGTGGACCGCCTGAAATACCCCTTGAAGAACGTGGGTAAGCGCGGCGAGCCTGTGTGGAAACGTATCTCCTGGCAGGAGGCACTCGACGAGTGCGGCTCCAAGCTCAAGGCCGTTGTTGACCAGCATGGCCCCCAGGGGATCTGCGTATTCCCTCATGGCGCCTCTGCCAAGTACCCAATGCACTATTTTGAGCGCACGGTGGGCACCCATAATGTGAGTGAGGCATCATTCTTCCAGTGCCGTGGTATCCGCGACGCCGCTTATGTGGCCACCACCGGCAAGGCCCCCAATGAAACCGTTGATATGGCCAACTCCAAGGTCATCTTTCTTATCGGCAGTCATCTGGGTGAGAACATCCATGTCTCCCACATTAAAGCCTATATGAAAGGCCTGCAGAGCGGCGCCAAACTGGTTGTGGCCGATCCACGCTACTCCGCCGCTGCCGCCAAGTCCGATATCTGGGTCCAGATCAAGCCAGGCACCGATACCGCCTATCTCTTGGCAATCATGAACTACCTGGTCAAAAACAACAAGTATGACAAGGATTTTGTGGCCAAGCATACCGCCGGTTTTGACAAGTTCTCTGAGGCTATTGGTGAATGGTCTCTGGACAAGGCCGCCAAAGAGTGCGACATCCCAGCCGCTCAAATAAAAGAAGTCGCCGAGTTGCTTGCCAAAAATGCCCCGAACGTGGCTATCCATCCCGGTCGTCACGTGTCTTGGTATGGCAATGACTTCCAGCGTGAACGGGCCTTGGCCTGTTTGACCGCCCTCCTTGGCGCCTACTATGTCAAAGGCGGCTGGTTTGAGCCCAAACCTGCCAAACTGGGTAAGACCAGCTGGGCCCCGCAGGAGCACGGCAATGAGCATAACCTCAACTTTAACAAGGACAAACAAGTTTATCCTTTCAGCCCTCCAGGTACTCCAACTGAACTGATCCGTGATTGCGCGATCAGCGGAAAACCCTATGCCATCAAGGGTTGTGTGGTCTGGGGCCAGAACCCCATGCAGACCATCCCCAACCAGGAGAAGATGAAGGCGGTATTCAACGCCATGGATTTCGTCATGTGCGTCGATGTCATGCCTACCGATGTTACCATGTGGGCCGATATCCTCCTGCCGGAGTCCTCTTACCTTGAGCGTCACGACGAGATCAAGGCCGGAACCGGCAAGATCAAGGCGGATGATCCATTACCAACCCAGTTCATCGCCCCCCGTATGCCCCTGGTAGCTCCTATGTTCGAGCGCAAGGACCAGGTGTATATCACCAATGAGATCGCCAAGCGCATGGGCCACGAAAAAGATATTCCGGTCCAGACCCTGGAAGAGCTGGTGGACAAGACCCTGGAACCAGCCAAGATCACTTTGGCTTCCGTTAAAGCGGATGGTGGTATCCACCTCCAGCCTGGCACTTCTCCATACGCCATGCCCGAGGACTTCAAGGTTCAGTTATTCAATGACGAGATCGCCGCTGCCGGTCACCCCGGCGCCCCGACCTATAAAGCAGTGGAAGGTGTTCCCAAAGGTTATGCCCGCCTGCTTTACGGCCGCGCCCCGGTACACACCTTCAACCGCAGTCAGAACAACGTCTGGCTGAATCATGAGATGCCGGACAATCCTGTATGGCTCAATGATGAGGTTGCCGCCAAACTTGGTTTGAAAAATGGCGACACTGTTGGTTTTATCAACAGTGAAGGGGTCAAATCCCGCACCACCACCACGGTCAAGGTGACACCAGGTATCAGAAGAGATTCTGTCTATATGTACCATGGCTATGGATCAGCCAACCCCTTGATGACAGCAGGTGTCGGCAAAGGTGTTGATGACCAGAGCCTCATCACCAAGATTGCCATTGACCCGGAGACCGGCTGTCATGGTATGCGTAACAACTTTGTTAAACTGACCAAGGATGGCAAAACCCTGGATATTCCAGCCTAACCAAAACCTTGAGCCTTTTTCAGGAGGATATTTTCGATGCAATATGGAATGATTATTGATCTAGAACGCTGCGTAGGCTGTCATGCCTGCGCCATAGCCTGTAAGGCGGAGTGGGAGGTCCCGGCGGAGTTTGGCCGGAACTGGGTCCACCGCCTCGGACCGAGCAAAGTGGGTAAAGAGCTTGCCTCCACCTACTATCCCGGTCTGTGTAACCATTGTGCAAAACCACCCTGCGTGGATGCATGTCCTGCCGATCCAGTAGAGATGACCTTTAAGGATGCCGCAGGGAAGACCATTACCAAATCCGTGGCCGCAACCTGGAAAGATCCCGTCAACGGAACTGTCCAGATCGACAAAAGCCGCTGTCTTGGCTGTGGAGCCTGTGCTGAGGCCTGTCCTTATGGTGCCCGTTATGTCAACCCTGCCTTGGTGGATGATGTCTCATCCGACGGTAAGGCTGATAAATGCACCTACTGCATGCCCCGCGTGGAGGCTGGACTTGTTCCTGCCTGTGTTCAGACCTGTATCACTAATGCCCGTATCTTTGGCGATCTTGATGATCCCAAATCAGATGTGGCGGCATATGTGAAAAAAGGCGCCAAAGGACTGGAGCCCAAGGGTGGAAACATCGGCCCGAACTCCCGTTACTATGGCAAGAAGAAAGATATCACCCTTCTCTTCCAGGAATCAACCCCAGCGGCAATTGCCGATCTGGGCAGTATCAAACGCCGCGCGATGATGGCCTCCATGGTCAAACCCGCGATGCGTAAAGCGAGAGATCTTGGCCTGCTTGGTCTGGCCGGTGCCATTCTCGTGAAAGGACTGACTGACGAGAAAAACGACAAATAAGACCTTGGTCTGATTTGTCAGCTCCAGTCTGCTGAGCAACAAAAAGGGGGCTGTTCACCGATTTATTGGTGAACAGCCCCCTTTTTTTGTGCAATTACGAATAAGAAATTACAAATTACGAATTAAAAACCAGGCCACTCCCTGATCAATCAGGAAAAGATAAAGACAAAGCGATCGTCATCAATACTGATCCGCAAACGGCCATCATGATTCCGGCCATAGACCTCCCAGCCAGGTTCGCCCTTGATCTCACATTGCAGACAATGCGGCGAATGCACCCCTTTCTCCCGATCACACCAGGACATCAGGGTGGCATCCTCATTCCCCTGCTCGGCCAGAATTTTGGCTACGGCCTTCGCCCGCTCAAAATCAATCAAAAAACCTGCAAATCGACACTCAATCTTTTCCACTTTCTCACCACATTTGCAAAAGAAATGTTCCGCCGGCACCTGTCAACCTTCCTGCTTTAAACGCCAATTTAGGGCCTGGCGGGTAACACCAAGCATCTGCGCGGCAATGGCCTGATTGCCCTGGGCTCGGTTCAAGGCCTCCTGCACCAGTAACCGTCCGGACTCTTTCAAGGTCGGCAGCCGGTCAAGAACGGCAAAAGCGGTCTTGGTTGGCTGCAATACGGGAGGGAGATCACCCCCGACAGAACCCTTCTGGATATAGGACTTGAACACATCCATACTCAGGATATGACTCTGGTGTTTCGATAAGGCATCAAAGACCATGGACTGAAACTCCCGCACGTTCCCCGGATAGGTATAGGTGCCGAGCAGGATCAGCAATTCAGCAGGATAGGTGGGCTTTTTCTTACCCAGTTTTTTGCCCGCATCTTCAAGAAAAAAGTCAAGCAACAGGGGCAGGTCGTCCAGGCGTTCACGCAAAGGCGGGATATGCACATGATGGGTCCGCAGCCTGAAAAAAAGATCCCGCCGAAATTTACCAGAATCCTGCAAGGAATCAAGATCCTGATGGGTAGCGAAGATCATCCTGACGTTGGTGCTGCGGGCGACATCGGAACCAAGAGGGTAATATTCCCGTTCCTGCAACAGACGTAATAACTTTATCTGGGCCCCCGTGCTCAGATCGCCGATCTCATCCAGAAACAGACTCCCGTCAGCGGCAGTGGCAATCAACCCCTTGCGATTCAGCTCCGCCCCTGAGAACGCCCCTTTCCGATGGCCAAACAGTGTATCACTGAGCATAGTATCATCAAGGCCTGCAATATTGATAGCCACAAACTCACCGCTCTTATGGCTGAGCCTATGCACAGCCTGGGCAAACAGCTCTTTGCCCACCCCTGTCTCACCAGTGATCAAGACCGGCTCACAGGTAGTGGCAATGGCCTCAATATACTGAAAGATCGAGTGCATCCCTTTATTATGGGTAACAATGGCCGAAAAGGCCTCGGGGTTTTTCAGGGTATCAACAAAAAAATGTTCTTTCAGGGAACTGTTTTCACGCCGAAGCGCACCCAATTCGATGGCCCGCCTCACCCCGGTAGTCAGTCGATTTTCCTCTGCCACCTTGGTGAAGAAATCATAGGCCCCCAGTTTCATACAGGAGACAGCCGTTTCCACCTGATCAAGTCCGGTAATAATAAGCACAGGAATTTCAGGGTAATCCTTAACCACCAGGGGCAGCAACTCGTCACCGGCAAGATGGGGCATGGTCAGATCAAGAACCAGGACTCCAACCTCTTGTTCCCGTAGCAGATCCATCACCTTTCTTGAATCATTACATGTTATTATATTGGTAATACCTGCCGAATGCAGTGTGAGCCCAAAGCTGTTGAGCCAGGCATCTTCATCGTCAACTAACAACACCGGCAACAAGGGATAGAGATTTTTTGTCATGATTCCTCTGTTCATCCATCATAAATAGCTTTTTTATCAAATTTTTCCCGCAGACTCTCCAAGGGCCGGCAGACTGACCACTACCTCCGTCCCCTGGTTCAACACCGAGGCAAAATGGATCATTCCATTATGCTCCTTAACAATCCCAGCCGAAACCGAGAGGCCCAGGCCAGTCCCCCCCATATTCCTCTTGGTGGTAAAAAAGGGATCAGTCACCTTGTTCAGCACCTCGGAGGCAATGCCACTCCCCTCATCCGCAACAACCATCTCCACCCCATCAGTCTCCTGATTATAGCGGGTCGCAACAGTAATAGCCCGTCCGCTTTCTCCCAAGGCCTCGCAACTGTTCTGAATGAGGTTGATGATGATCTGCACCAGACGTTGCCTGTTGCCCCACACCTTAGGCAGATCTTTTCCATAGATGGAGGTAAATTTTTTGGTGGCCCGATGGATACTATTGCTGGTCAGGCGCACCCCGGACTGCACCACCTCATTGATGTCAACCGGAACCATCTGGCCACTGGTCTCGGCCCGGGCGTAATCCTTCAGGTCCACGACAATCTGCCTGATCCGGGCCGCACTTTCTTCAAGCTCGACGCAGACCCGCGGTAACTGCTGACGCATCAGGGTATATTCAACACCAGCCATCATAAAATCCCCATTTTCGTGATAAAATTCATCAAGAATCGGCTTGACACTTTCCCAGGCCCGGGCCAGAATCGGCAGATTCAACA
>DDWW01000011.1:12412-18048 GCA_002347085.1 Desulfobulbaceae bacterium UBA2276
AGGGAAATCATCTTATCAGCATGTTGAAGCTGTTGCTGTTGTTTTCTGGCCTCCTCTTCACTCTTCTTCCGTTCAGTCACATCGCGGACGATCCAGATGGCATGCCACTTGTTTCTGATCCTGGTGGACGAGAGGGAAAGTTCAACCAGCACCTCATTGCCATTTTTATTTCTGGCCACCAGCTCCACGGTGTGGGCATAACTGCCACTTAGTTTTTGCCCTTGTCCCCCTTCATGCACGACCTGACTTTCACCTTCACGGCGGGCCGCGATCAATTGATGAATGGGATGCCCCATGGCCTCCTCACTGGTAAAGCCAAAAATGGTTGCCGCCGCCTCGTTCCAATAGGCGATATTCCCTTCGTGATCCATGAGGATAATCCCATCCAGGGCCGAGGCCGTCAGATTACGAAATTTATCCTCACTTTCTCTGAGTGCCGCTTCAGCTACCATCCGCGCCTCAGAAGTATCGGTATAACGATTGGCAAATGAGGTAAGATCAGCCCCGAGACTTTTAATCTCTACTGGCCCTTTCCAGTCGAAAACAACCCTTTTTTCATTCCTGACAATATCATCAAGACCGACCAGCAGATCTTTCCTGATCACATCAATCCTGGCCGTAATCCAGTGGGCCGTAACAAATACCAACAGCGACATCATACAGATCACCGCCATTATATTGGAGATCAAGGTGTACTTCCAGGACTTCATGGAACTCTCATCAACTACAGTACCCACCCACATCACCGCCTGCTTTTCGTCATGGAAGATAAGCGGCATCCAGGCAATTTTATTCCGGTTCTTATCCTTGAGGATTAACGGGTTACCTTGCTGCCCCTCATTCTTCAATCCGGGAAACTCCTCAAAGGCGCTGCAATCAGCCGGTTTGCCAACACCTTCAATGGTTTTCCGCCCTTGCACATCTAATTGACAACCTTTCAGATACGTCCCATTTTCTGTAACCCACAAAGAATTTTTGAAATTTTCAAGGAAGGTGGACATATCAACACGCATCATAATCACACCCGCTGGGGGATTTCCAGTTTCCCTGACTGCGGAAATCAGGATCAAGGTATATTCATTCGGGCCTGTCAGATGCAAGGGATCACTTTCTTCATCCACAAGGCCGACAAAGATCTCATTTCCACTCAACCCCAAAGAGTCATGCAAAAATGGGCCGACCAACCTTTCTTTTTTGGCCTCCCGCACAGCAAACTTTCCCTGAGATCTGAAAAATCCAAGCGTTTCATGCCCAGATTCATCAAACAGGACCAAACCACTGATTTGTTCATCCGAAGCAAACCAGTTAACAAAAAGAGCCCCCAACGGATTACTGTCTCCAGCATGATTGACAAATTCCAGGGTTGATGGAAGCGTTGCCGAATGAAGAAGACTTTTTTTCAGACAACGGATCCTGGCATTTAATTTGGCAAAATCCACCTGCGACCGGGCCTGGGTTTCCAGCTCAGCGGCGTACTCCAAACGCTCAATGGTCTTGGGCAGATTCAACACCACAAGGGCAAAAAGAGGAAACGCCCCTAAGGCACTCACGATTAAAAAGATAATAGTTCGGATTTTCATAATTCTTTACAAGAAATCAGACTGTTGAATTTGTGAACGACACGAGAACAAGGAAAATAGATAAATTATTTTTTTACACTCTCCGTACTGTTGCAAAAAAACTTGCTCTCTCCCTGCAAGCACGACACCCGCACCTTCCAACCAAGCACATCATGTGCTTAACGCACATCGTATTGATATTTAAAGACATAAATACAAACGAAAGCCGATCCAAATTCGTTCAGCTTACACAATCAACACCATATTCCCATAGACTCTCTTTTATTTTTTTGCACCAGTTACATCAACAAGACACTCACACGTTTATCATTTAAAATACATACAATCAACAAGTTACAACGAAAATAACATTTGGTCCACAAATTGCTAAGAGCATTTCAACATTAACGGCTCACCTCAGCTTCAGTCATCCTGAACTGAGTTGAGTGCAAAGAACCTAACCCGTCTCATGAGTGCCTTGGAGGGCCGTATGCGAAAAACGTTGATCAAATTTATTCCTTTCCTGATCATGACATCCTTGCTAACAGCAGGGTGTGCCACGACAGGAACC
This sequence comes from Desulfobulbaceae bacterium UBA2276, assembly GCA_002347085.1. Lineage (GTDB taxonomy): Bacteria > Desulfobacterota > Desulfobulbia > Desulfobulbales > Desulfocapsaceae > UBA2270. The sequence continues at coordinate 14,543 of DDWW01000011.1, forward strand.
ACCCCGCCGAAACTTATCCCCCAACATGGAAGCGGTAGCGGCAATAGAAGTATAGCCCTTGCTGAAGTCCCTGTCTATATGGGAAATGTTGCAGATGTATCCAATAAAGCCAAAGTTATTGCCATTGAGGTGGGTAAAGGTGCGGAGGCCAAGACCATCCTCGTGAAATTTGATGACAAGACCCAGGGCATTGAACATGCAGTAGCTGGTCATGCATCCATTATCAACTATGAGATGCGCGGCGGGGAGCCTTGGGCCACCGTCGTCAAACCAAAACTGGCAAAACTGCCGGACGGTGTCACCGAGCTTAAGACGGCCGATCTGAAAGCCATGCAGGACAAAGGAGAAAAATTCACCCTGGTGGATTCTCGTCCAGCCAAACGTTTTGCCCCCTCAAATCTTCCCGGCGCCATCAACATTCCTGTTGATGAATTCAAGGATCAAATCAACAAACTCCCTGCCAACAAAGATGAACTCCTGGTCTTTTACTGTGGAGGGCCTACCTGAGGCATGTCCACTGATTCCGCCGGTCAGGCGAAAAAACAGGGCTACAAGAACGTGAAAGTGTATCTGGAAGGCGAACCTGCCTGGATCAAGGCCGGTAACCCGACCTATGCCTCAAAGGAGTTTATCAGTAAGGGCAATATAGTGCTTCTTGATCTGCGCTCCGCTGAGAAATCAGGAGCTGGACGCATCCCCAGATCAGTGACCATCCCGTATGCCACCCTCAAAGACAAAGTGGAGAGCCTCCCGAAAAAGGCCCCCATTGTCCTCTACAGTGACAACACCGAGGAATCCATGAGCGCGCTCAAGGATCTACGCGAGGCTGGTCTGAAAAAAGTCTCTCTGGTTCCTGGAAATATGGAAGGCTGGACAAAAACGGGCGGCGAGACCACAAGCGGCCCGGTGATCACCACCATCGAATGGAAACGACAACTGGAAAAAGGTGAGGTCTCGGCAGCCGACTTCCAGAGTGCCGCCAGTGGCAAGGCGACCGACGCAGTCATACTCGATGTCCGTACCAAGGATGAAAGCGCGGCCGGAAAGTACAAAAACGCCATTTCCATTCCTTTAGACCAAGTAGGAAGTCGTAAGGGAGAATTGCCCAAAGACAAAAAGATCTATATCCACTGTACGACTGGAGCACGGGCCGATATGGCGGCCAAAGAGTTGAACAAAAATGGCTACAACGCCTTTTATCTGGTAGGCGATGTCACCTGTGCAGGAAATGATTGCACCATAGTTGACTAAGCCGTCGCAAATAAACAACTTGGACTTTTTTGCTTCAAGAACGGCATAAGGGGCAGTAAAGAAATGAATACAAAGTACCAGTTATTTCTTTACTGCCCCTTGTATGATCTTTGGTGGATGTAGTCTGCCAAACGCCACGCAAATAAAGAGTTACTTTACTTTTAAACCCGTTCAACAGAAGGAAGAGGCATACCACACACGGTATGCCTCTTCCTTTTTTTTTAATTTCAGGGTATTCTGCACCGATTTTTTAAGTCTATTGTTTCTCTTTCTTCCTTCTTCTTCCAGGTATTTTCATGAGCGTTGATGACAAAAAGATCATCTATTCGATGATCAAGGTGAGTAAATATTACGAGAGCAAACCCGTCCTCAAGGACATCTCTCTTTCTTATTTTTATGGGGCCAAGATCGGGGTCCTCGGCCTGAATGGTTCCGGCAAGTCCACCCTGCTCCGGATTCTGGCGGGCATTGACACTGATTTCAATGGCGAGACCATCCTCGCGCCCGGGCTGACCATCGACTATCTCGATCAGGAACCCCAGCTTGACCCGGACAAAACAGTGCGGCAAATCGTTGAAGAAGGTGTCCAGGGAACCGTTGACCTGCTGAACGAGTTTAACGTCATCAATGAAAAATTTGCCGAACCGATGACTGATGATGAGATGCAGGCACTCATTGACCGACAGGGCGAGGTTCAGGACAAGTTGGACACCCTGAACGCCTGGGATCTGGACAGCAAACTGGAAATGGCGATGGATGCCCTGCGCTGTCCATCACCAGAATCTCTCTGCGGTATCCTCTCCGGCGGTGAAAAACGGCGGGTCGCCCTCTGCCGCATCCTGCTCAAACAACCGGACATCCTCCTGCTGGATGAGCCCACCAATCACCTCGACGCCGAATCGGTCTCCTGGTTGGAGCATCACCTGCAGCAATATGCTGGGACCATCATTGCCGTGACCCATGACCGCTACTTCCTCGACAATGTGGCCGGCTGGATTCTGGAGCTTGACCGCGGGATAGGTATCCCCTGGAAGGGCAATTATTCTTCATGGCTGGAACAAAAGGAAAAACGACTGGCCACGGAAGACAAATCCGAGAGCGACCGTCGCAAGACCCTGCAACGAGAACTGGAATGGATCAGGATGTCAGCCAAGGGCAGACATGCCAAATCCAAAGCCAGGATCAATGCCTATGAACAATTGCTGGGTCAGGAGACCGACAAACTGGCTCAGGAGCTACAGATCTTTATCCCACCCGGCCCACGCCTGGGTAAGGTGGTCATTGAGGCGGAACATGTGCGGAAGGCCCTGGGCGACAAATTACTCATGGAAGATCTGAACTTCAAACTCCCGGCCGGCGGTATCGTCGGGATCATTGGCCCCAACGGCGCCGGCAAATCCACCCTCTTCAAGATGATCACCGGCCAGGATACGCCGGACGCAGGCACCATCCGCCTGGGCGAGACGGTCAAGCTCGCCTATGTTGACCAGAACCGTGATACCCTGAACCCGGAACAGACGATCTGGGAAGCCGTCTCCGAGGGCCAGGAAACCGTCTGGGTCGGCACCAAAGAGATTAACTCCCGGGCCTATGTCGGCAAATTCAATTTTTCGGGCTCGGCCCAGCAAAAAAAGGTGGGCCTGCTCTCCGGCGGCCAACGCAACCGGGTTCATCTGGCACGGATGCTCAAGGAAGGGGGCAATGTCCTGCTCCTTGATGAACCCACCAATGACCTGGATATCAACACCATGCGGGCCCTCGAAGAGGCCCTGATCAATTTCGGAGGCTGCGCCGTGGTCATCAGCCATGACCGCTGGTTTCTCGACCGGATTGCCACCCACATCCTGGCCTTTGAGGGGGATTCACAGGTAGTCTGGTTTGAAGGGAATTACTCGGATTATGAAAAAGATCGCAAGGCGCGATTAGGGGCAGCGGCCGACCAGCCGCACCGCATTAAATATAGGCAATTGACCAGACAATAAAAGAGAATAGCTATCGGGCTGAAGCCCGACCTACAGGCTCGATCTCTTGTGAATCCGGGCCGTGCAGGTCGGGTTTGAACCCGATGGTTCCTGCTACTTTGTTACAAAGAGACAGGTTGCTCTGTAATAACTCCTAACCCCGATGAACGGGATAAGTGCCTTGCGCAGATTGTTTTCTTGTAAAAAGAACAAGAAAACAATCTGTACGTCACTAAAGCTCCCGCATGAGCGCCAGCAACGCTTCCAATTGTGGGAGCTTTTCCCGGGTCACGA
>DDWW01000008.1 GCA_002347085.1 Desulfobulbaceae bacterium UBA2276
CCGTAAGCTGAAAAGAGTAAAAAGAGCCTTGCTCTTTTCAACAACGGCCTCTAAAAAAGAACGTCCCTGTCTTGCACGAATGACTCCATTTTTGTAAAAGAATGTTTATCATGAGAATAAAATAAGGTAAAGGGATTGTCGTAGTTTGTTCACGGAGAGAAAATGTTTCTCCAAAGAAGAGTATTCTTTCAGGAGTCCAAAATGAGTAAAGATGTCCTGCCCGCATATATCCAGTATCTGCAAGAGAGCGGCAGTTATTCCCATCCTGCAGAAGATGTGCAGCTTCTGCAGACCCATATCTCTTTTGTCCTGTTGGCCGGGGATTTTGTCTATAAATGGAAAAAGCCGGTGAATTTCGGTTTCTTGGATTTTTCTACCCTGGAGAAGAGAAAATTTTATTGTGAGCAGGAGCTGATCCTTAATCGCAGGCTTTGTCCCGAGCTCTATCTTGATGTGGTCACGCTCAATCGTGCGGGTGAGCAGTTTGCTCTGAATGGCCAGGGTGAGGTGGTTGAATACGGGGTGAAGATGGCCAGGATGCCGGAAGAGCGGATGATGGCCAGGGTGATTGCTGCCGGCCTTTTGGATCGTGGGCAGATTGACCGGATCATCGAGGTGCTGGTTCCTTTTTATCAGCGGGCCGAGGGTTCGGAGGAGATCAACGGGTTTGGTCGTGCCGCCTCGGTGGCCATCAATGTCCTGGAAAATTTTGCTCAGACCGAGCCTTTTGTTGATGGCGGGGCATTCAGCCGGGCCCAGTTCACCCGGATCCGTGAGTATGCCGCCGACTTTCTTCGTAACGAGCAGCTCTTTGAGCGGCGTCTCTCGGCAGGGAAGATTCGTGATTGTCATGGCGATCTCTATTCGGCCAATATCTGCCTGACCTCACCGGTGGCTATCTTTGATTGTATCGAGTTTAATGAGCGTTTTCGCTATGCTGATGTGGCCTCGGATGTGGCCTTTCTTGCCATGGATCTTGAGTTTCATGGACTTGATGAGCTCTCTGCTTATTTTATTGATCGGTTTGTGGCGGAATCCGCTGACCCCGCCTTGGTCGAGATGCTTGATTTTTATAAATGTTACCGAGCCATGGTGCGGGGTAAGATCAATCTTTTTACCGCCGGTGATCCGGCGGTTGATGCAGCCGTTGCCGCCCACTGTCAAGAGCAGGCAGCCCGATATTTTGCCCTGGCCCAGAAATATGCGGTTCGAGCCGAGGGCCAAAATGGTGGCTGAAAGGCGGGTGCTGGTTTTCTTTGGGATGATTGCCACGGGGAAGAGCTATCTGGCTGAGGCTTGGGCCAGACATCATAGCTGCGCCTATTATAATTCCGACCGGGTACGCAAGGAGCTTGCCGGCCTTGCCCCTGAGAGCCGTCAGCCTGCCCCTGTGAACCAGGGGATTTACCGTCCGGAATTGTCGCGGGCAACCTATGATAAATTGCTGGAGATGGCGGAGCGGGAGCTGGAGGTAATCCCTCATTCTTGCGTGGTTCTTGATGGCTCGTATCAGGCCCGTGATGAGCGGGAGCGGGTGCGGAAGCGGTTGATGGCTAAGGCCCGGCTGCTTTTTGTGCACTGTCTCTGCCCCGAGGAGGTGATGCGGGAGCGCATGGAGCAACGGCAGCAGGATCCGCTGGCGGTTTCCGATGGTCGCTGGGAGATCTATCTGCAACAGAAGGCGAGGTTTGAGATGCCAATCGAACTTGGCCCCGAGCAATTGCTCACTATCAATACTAATCAACCTGTAGATGCGCTTCTGGGCATTCTTGATGAGTGGATAGGCAGGTTGCCGGTCGTGGCCTAATCACAGCAAGGCGCCTTGATTTGAGAAACAGAGCAAGAAATGAAAAACCAGACAACCAAGAGGTACTATCGTGTATAACCGTATTTATATCTTGCGATTCCCTAAGAATACCAGCAATGAGCCGATTATCTATCAGTTGGTGAAACAGTATGATGTCGAGTTTAATATCCTGAAGGCCGATATTCTGCCGCAGCGGGATGGGCTGATGATCCTGGAGTTGAAAGGGAGCAAGGCCAATGTGGTAAAGGGCCTTGAGTACCTGGAGGAGCGGGGGGTCAAGGTGGAGCGTCTGGCGGCCAGTGTTCGCCGCGATGATGAAAAGTGCTTTCAGTGCGGGGTCTGTACCGGTGTCTGCCCGGTGGGGGCCTTGTCCTTGCATCGACCGGACATGGCCGTGCTGTTTGATCCGGAAAAATGTACCGGATGCAGTCTGTGCGTCCCCATCTGTCCGGTCAGGGCCATGGAGCTCTCGCTGGGGCAGGACATGCTGGCGGAAGAGATAATTTCCTGAAAATGGGTAGTTACAGGGACGAGGCTACCTCTCACTCTGAATTAACAGCTTCTCCATTACGGTCACAAGCTGGATGGGTCACAGGCGACGCAGCCCTTGCCTTTACGTGAGTTGGCAACTGTCTCAATGAAGAAATGGGGATCAATTCAGGCACTCAGAGGTGTGGCTGTTCTCGGTGTCGTGGCATTTCATTTAATGTCCATCGAGAAAAAATATTCTGGTGGCGACCGGATCCTGCCTGATTTTTTATGGCTTGGGCAATCGGGAGTGGATTTGTTCTTTGTAATCAGTGGCTTCGTTATGGTGTCTGTAACGAAGGGACATTTCGCTCGCGATAAGGAAGTGACACGCTTTCTCTGGGGACGATTGACCCGTATATATCCAACGTACTGGTTTTATTTTTTCTTGACAATTATTGTCTTTCTCCTCAAGCCCACGTGGGTAAATGCACTTTATGGCCATCAGGCGGAGTTGATTACCTCTTTTTTCTTGTTGCCGAATCAGCATCCGCTGGTGATGGTCTCGTGGTCCCTGAGTCATGAATTATGGTTTTATAGTGTTTTCGCCGTGTTGTTGAAACTGAAGGAAAAGTGGCTCTTGCCGGCCTTGCTTGTTTGGGGAGGGATAATTGCGATAGCCAATGCCTTCGTCATGATTGCTGATCTGCCGCCGGCTGCCCGTCTTGTACTGCATCCCTATTCTCTTGAGTTCATTATTGGGGCCTTGGCGGCAATCTTTTTCTCCAGCAGGTACTCCCGTGGATTCTCGCCCGCCACCTCTTTTATGGCAATCATAGCTGCTATCGCCTTCATTGTGGGGGGATTCCATTTCGTTTACTCCCCTGCCGGCCTCATGGATGCGAGCATTATGCGAGTGAGCATCATGGGTGCCCTGTATGGATTTCTTGTGCTCTTTCTGGCAATCCTGGAAAGAGAAAACAAAGTATGCCTTCCCAGGGCGATGCGGTCAATCGGTGATATTTCGTATACAATTTACCTCTCTCATGTCCTTGTCCTTAACGCGATTGGTCGCATATGGGTGACAGCCAATCCCCTACAGGGCAGCTTATGGGACAATATCCTTGTTTGTCTGATTATGACGGCGGCGGTTGTAGCGTATGGCTGGACAGGGTATCTGTTCGTTGAACAGCCCCTGTCGCGAGCCTCCCATCGTTTACGATCCCGCTGGTTTGCACGTTGCTGAGCGGGTTTTCCTGACTTTGACGTTGAGCAGACTATGAGTATGAGGAGTGGGGGGCAGGACCGATTGTTTGAGATTGCGTGATGGGATTGAAGAGTACAGGCCGCCGGATTGAAAATATTTTTCCGGCAGCCTGTCAGCTTGAGAGAGTAGAACTATTTGATGGCTGGTGGGGCTTGTCCCGAGGGTTTATCAGAGGAGAAGAGCTGCCAGTCCGGCAGCTTTGTCAGGCCGGAAAACCAGGAAGAGAGGTTGAATCCTAATTTTTCCCCGGCTTCAATCTTGGCGAGTAAGGCCTTGGCCTGTGGGGTGATCGAGGCATCGGGATAGGTGTTGATCAGGTACTTCAGTCTGGTTTTGGCATCAAGGTATTTGTCCGTTCGCAGGTAAAACTCCACGACTAAATATTCATGGTTGACCAGAAATTCGTTGGCTGCCTTGATCCGAGCCTTGGCCTCATTGGCATAAGGTGACTGAGGGTAGGCCTTGAGCAGCTTGGTGAAGTCGCGGATGGCCTTTGTCGCGCTTCCCGTGTCGCGGTCAATGGTGTCAATCTGCTGGTAACTGCACATGGCGATTTGGTACATGACATAAGGAGTTGCTTCGTTGGTCGGATGTTTTTCCTCAAAACCCTGGTAGAGAACCAGGGCCTCCGCGTAATTTTCCATAAAATAGTTACAGTCAGCGCCTTTGAGTTCGGCCAGCATGGCCTGGGGGCTGAAGGGGTAATTGTTCAGCAGTTCGTCAAAATATTTTGCCGCTTGATGGTAATCGCCCGTATCATATTCATCCATACCCTTCATTGCCAGGCTGTCGGCGGGAAGCTGCACCTCTTCGCCGCCCATGCCAAACCATGACTGCATGGTGGCACAGCCACTCAACGAGAAGGTGAGAAGGGTTGCGGACAGCAGGGTGACCAGGAGCGAGCGGGAGGGGAAAGTAGGTGATTGCATGATGAGTGTGATTGGTTAAGAGGGTAAGGTGTTAAGATAATGTTCGGCGGCAAGCACTGCAGTTGCCCCTTCGCCGGCACCGGTGACGATCTGCCGCACTTCTTTGTCGCGGATATCACCAGCCGCCATGACTCCCGGGATTACAGTCCGGGTCTCGTTGTCGGTGGGGATAAAACCATTTTCTGATTGTAAGAGTTGCAGAGGCAGCATCTCGCTATTGGGGACCACGCCGATAAGGATAAAGACACCATCAACGGCGAGGATGCTTTCTTTGCCGGCGGTATCTCGGAGGCGAATACGCTCCACCCCTTTTTCTCCCTCGATGGCCGTGATCTGGCTGTTCCAGATAAAATCGATCTTGTCGTTGGCAAAGGCCTTTTCCTGAACAATCTTGGTGGCCCGTAAGGTGTCACGACGATGGATCAGGGTGACGCGACTGGCAAATTTGGTGAGATGGGCGGCCTCCTGGACGGCGGTATTGCCGCCGCCCACTACGGCCACATGCATATCGCGATAAAACGGGGCGTCGCAGGTGGCACAGTAGGAGACACCTTTGCCGGTGAATTCAACCTCTCCAGGGATGCCGAGCAGTTGCGGACGGGCTCCGGTGCAGATGATCAGGGCGTCGCAACTGAGTTCTTCGCCATCTTCGGTGGTGAGGCGTTTAGGGGTCTGGGTCAGATCCATGCTGACCACATTGGCAATCAAGGTGTTCAGTCCAAAACGGCGGGCGTGAGCCTCCATCTTTTCGGCAAGTTCAAAGCCGGAGAGGCCGTCCGGGAAACCTGGGTAATTATCAACCCAGTCAGTGAGTAAGACCTGACCGCCCGCCGCCCCTTTTTCGATCAAAAGATGATCAAGTCTCGCTCGTGCCGCATAGAGTCCGGCAGTGAGTCCGGCTGGGCCTGAGCCCAGGATGATCAAGTCGTAATGAGTTTTCGGCATTTGCTTCTTGGGGGGTGACGTGTCGTGTTGATGGCAGTTATCCTCTTTTTACACAAAACAGATGTCAAAAGAGGGTCTGGCGTTGGGTGTTGGACTACAGGGCCTTGTTGATGAGGTCAACCAGTTGTTTTTTTCCTACGGCCCCAGTAATCTGATCTACTACCGCACCGCTTTTAAAGAGAATCAGGGTGGGGATGGCCCGAATGCCGAATTGTCCGGGAGTGGCAGGGTTATCGTCAACATTCATCTTGAGGATGGTTACCTTCCCTTTATATTCTTCAGCCAGATCTTCAATAACCGGCCCGATTGCCTTACAAGGGCCGCACCATGGGGCCCAGAAATCAACAAGGCAGGGGACGCTTGCGGAAATGGTGGTCTTGAAATCAGCATCATTGATTGCCTTAATTTTGTCGCTTGCCATGGTTCGTCTCCATTGTGGATTGTTCGATCGTATAGGTAGTTAGAACATTTAAAACATACTGCCTTGAAAAAGGTTTATTATCAAACTCTGTCTCATAGTGTACCTTCTGGGGTGTGGCCTGACAAGTAAAAATTACAGTATGGCAAGGAACGAGAGTGAGCAGGTAAAAGGTGTTATAAGAACTGGCCTTTTCTTTCTCTCTTATAATATCATGGTGCATATCATAGTAGAAGAGTTGACAGATGAAGCCAGGGGCGTTAAATTATTGTTTGTCTTTTTGAGTACAGAAAAACAGGAAGATAAGGGTCAGGCGTGTAGGAAATTTGAGTTTTTGGGCCGAGGTCTGAAAAGAATATATTGTCAGGGATGGAGTAAAAAAATGCCAGTTTATGAGTATGAATGTGATGATTGTCGCAAGGTGTTTGAAGTACAGCAACGGATGGCCGATGCGCCGCTCAGCAGTTGTCCTGAATGCGAAGGATCGGTTAAAAAGGTAATGTCAATGAGCTCTTTTCAGCTCAAGGGCGGCGGCTGGTACGCGGATGGTTATGCCAGCACTCAGAAAGGTGCGAATTCCAGTAGTACGGCCAGCACCACACCGCCTCCGTGTTCTTCAGGCGGATGTAGTAAATGTCCGGCCGCGGCCAGTTGATCGTTTTTTTAAGATTATTTGCAGGATGAGTAGGCGGTATGGGGAGAGCAATGTCTGTCCCTGTGCCGCTTATTTTATTATAACCATGGCATCGCCATAAGAATAAAACCGGTAGCCTTGCTGGATTGCCTGCCGGTAACAGTCCAGCAGTCGTTCCCGGCCGCAGAGGGCTGAGACCAAAAAGAGCAGAGATGACTGGGGCAGGTGAAAGTTGGTGATCAGGTTGTGGATCACCCTGAACTGGTATCCGGGTACGATATAGAGATCGCACCAGCCATTGGTCACTTGGACCTCTCCTGCCTCATTTCCTGCAAACTCAAGGGCCCGCACCGTTGTTGTGCCCACGGCCCAGACCTTCCCTCCCCCCTGTCGGACCCTATTGATTTTTTCGGCATTCTCTTGTGAAATATGGACATATTCTTGATGGATGGTATGGTCAAGTATGGCCTCGGTTCGCACTGGGGCAAAGGTCCCATAGCCGACATGCAGGGTGATCTTGGCGATTTCCACCCCTTTTTCCCTGATTTTTTCTAAAAGTGTCTCTGAAAAATGGAGACCGGCGGTAGGTGCGGCCACGGCACCCGGCTGATCGGCATAGACGGTCTGGTATCGCCGGCTGTCTTCAGCCGTGCTGCCGTTGGTCCTTGCGATATAAGGGGGAAGTGGGATCTGGCCGTGATGCTTGAGGATTTCCGGCAATCCCTGGTGTTGGTCGTAATGGAGCGCAATCTTGATCCGTCCCCCATCTAAGTGTTCCAAGATTGTACAGGACAGGTGCTCATTTACGGTTATTATCGATCCTGGGCGCGGCCGTTTGGAGCTTTTTATCAGGGCGGTGGCGGTTGCCGAGGACAGCGTGTCTGTTGCTGTCTGTGGGTAGGAAAGCAGAAAAATTTCGGCCTTGCCGCCGGTATCTTTCCGGCCCAGTAATCGGGCGGGAAAGACCTTGGTGTCATTGATAACCAGCAGATCGCCAGGTTGCAGCAGGTCAACAATATCGGTGAAGTGTTTATGCTCTCGGGAATCTGTCGTGCGGTGCAGGACAAAGAGCCGGGAATCCTCCCGTTTGTCCGCCGGGTGCTGGGCGATATTTTCCGGTGGCAGGGGGTAGTCGTAGGCCTTGAGTGTGAAATCCTGTTGCATGCTCGTTCTGTTTTGCGGTAAAGATATGGATGAGTTTGAGATTTTAACCCTTGGAGCCCGAATCCCTTAGCCCTTTGCCGTAAACTACCTACCATGATCCTTGCAGTTGCCGCAACAGATTTTGAGATGCAACCCTTGATGCAGCTCTTGGCCGTGGGTGAGGATGGTTCTGGTCAAGAAACTCGGGAAGATCGCTGCTGCACCCTGATCTCCGGGGTGGGGCCAGTGGAGACCACCCTGCGCCTGACCCGTTATCTGGAAAAAACCTCTTCGCGGATTGATGCGGTGTTGAATTTTGGGGTGGCCGGGGCCTACGTCACCGCATCGTCGGTGGCAAGTGACAAGGCATCGCTGCTTGACCTGTGTCTGGCCGAGCAGGAGAGCCTGGGAGATTTCGGGATCTGTTTTGCGGACACCATTGAGGCCTTTGATGCAAAATTGGGAGGCAACGTGACTTTTTCCCTGGATCAGCCCCTGCTGGACCAGGCCAGGGATATTCTGGCCCAGCACGGAATGGGATACCGCTGCGGCAATTTTGTGACTGTCTCGGCGGCCAGTGCTACCCGCGAGCGGGGGATGATGCTCGCTGCACGATTTCAGGGGCTGTGCGAGAATATGGAGGGGGCGGCGGTGGCCCGGGTCTGTGCCGAGTTCTCCCTGCCCCTGCTTGAGGTGCGCGCGATCTCAAATCTGGTGGAAGATCGAGATCCAACACACTGGAAGATGGCTGAGGCCTGTGCCCGGGCGGCTGAGGCGGCAGCCCTGTTGGTTCGAGTCATGGGGGCGCGATGATGGAGCCCTCTTCAAGAACCCTTACCCTCGGTTATTCACCCTGTCCTAACGACACCTTTATCTTTTATGCCTTAACCCATGGCAAGATTGCGCTACCGGAGGCAAGGCTTGGTGTTCCGGTGCTGGCAGACGTGGAAACCCTGAATGGCTGGGCCTTACAGCACAAGCTGGATGTAACGAAACTCTCGTTTCATGCCTTGGGTCAGGTGCTTGATGAATACTGTGTGTTATCAGCGGGCAGTGCCCTGGGGAGAGGGTGCGGTCCCTTGTTGGTGGCCCGTAAACCCCTTGATTTGAGCAATCCTGGTCGTTATACCCTTGCCATCCCTGGGCGGCTGACTACTGCGGCCCTCCTCTTTCAGCTCTTTCTGCCCTCGTGTGCGCAGGTCAAGGACGGCTCCGTGTCGCGGGCGCCAAGGACGGCGCAGGAACGACCGAATCTGGTGGAGATGCGCTTTGATACTATTATCGACGCGGTGAATCGGGGCGAGGTGGATGGAGGGGTTATTATCCATGAAAGTCGGTTCACCTATGAGCAGACGGGCCTGATCTGCCTTCAGGATCTTGGTCAGTGGTGGGAGCAGACCACCGGCCATTCTATCCCCTTGGGCTGTATCGCCGCCAGGCGTTCGCTGGGACGGGGACGAATTGCGGCGATTGATCGGGCCATCCGGGCCTCTATTGAGTGGGCCACGGCCCATCCTGAACAGTGCCTGCCCTATATCAGAGAGTATTCCCAAGAGATGGATAGCCAGGTAGTGCAGGATCATATTGGTCTGTATGTCAATGATTTCTCACGGGAGCTTGGGACAGAGGGGCTGACAGCCATTGAGGCTTTTCTGGAGCGGGGAAGAGCTGCGGGCTTCCTGCCGCGCTCCAGCCATGCTGTCATGATCCCCTGAAAACTTATCTTCTTGTTCAACCCCTGCGGTGTTCGATAGCTTGTATGCTTGGAATGTCAAAGGCATACCTGTGGTGAAATTGCTTTCATGTCTTGGAGTTCACGCTTATCTGATTGTGAACAAAAAAAACTTATTTTTCCAAGTATCCTTGAGGTCAGGCCCTTGTAAATAAAGAACATGGCTACCCGGGTGTTCGAAACGGCATAAAGAGCCGTAACGAACTAGTTATGAAAGGCCAAATTGTTTGCCAACGGCTCCTAAAGTGAAAAAGAATGAAGACTATGAACCAGCAATCTGTTCAACTAAAAGACGGCCAGTTGTCCACACTGTCCGCAAAGTCCACGGCGTTCACATCGGCTCTGCCCATCTTGGGGATCTGCGGCCTCTCAGGATCTGGAAAGACCACGCTCATTGAGGCAATGGTGCCGGAGCTGGTACGACGCGGGTTGCGGGTGGTGGTGGTCAAACATGATTGCCGGAATCTGGTAGTGGACGTGCCTGGCAAGGACAGCGATCGTCTGTATCTCGCTGGTGCCGATGTCTTTCTCCTTGGTGGCGAGGAGTTTGTCCGCCGTCATGGTGACTCTGGAGAAAACTTTGAATTTCAACTCTTGCAGCTTGCCCGTCGCTATGATCTGGTGCTGGTCGAGGGACATGGTCAGACTCCGGTTCCCAAAATCTGGCTCTTAGCTGACGATGGGAATGAGGCGTCTGCGGATGTCGAGGCAATCATCAGGGCTTTTCCTCGAGGCCCCGAGCGGGCAACACAGGTTCTTGATTTTCTCTTGTCCTGGCTCCAGGGGATCTGGCGCCAGACGCCGGTCTGGGCCTGTGTCTTGATTGGTGGTCGCAGTTCAAGGATGGGACGGCCCAAACACCTGATTGAGAAGGAAAAAGATGAGAAAGAAAGCCCGGCCCTGCAAGAAGCAGCTTCCCGTGCAACCTGGCTGGAACATACGGTTGCCCTGCTGCAACCCCTGGTCGGTGATAATATCGCCCTGTCGGGTGGTGGCCAAGTGCCGGAATCTCTGGCGCACCTCCCCCGCCTCCCTGATATCCCGGAGGCGCGAGGCCCCTTGACCGGTATCCTTGCCGCCATGCGCTGGCAGCCTACGGTCTCCTGGCTGCTTATTGCCTGTGACATGCCGGATATCAGCGCCGGCGCCCTGACTTGGCTGCTTGGTCGTCGCCAGCCTGGCTGCTGGGGTGTGGTGCCCCGTCTCCAGGAAGATGGGTATGTGGAGCCGCTGCTCGCCCACTATGATTATCGTTGCGCCCCTCTCTTTGAAGGGCTTCTTGCCTCAGGTTCGTTGCGGATTGGCCAGATTGCCAGGCAAAATAAAATTGAGACCCCTCTTGTTCCCCTGGAGCTCAGGGCATCCTGGCATAATATCAATACCCCCCAGGAACTGGCCAGATCGCGTCAGTCGCGTCAGGCCGGAGCTGTTTAAGGCTCCCGCAAAAATTGCCTTTACGTCTTGGCATGGTCAAAGAAGGCTGACTCTTGCTGCGGGTGGGTGCTGCGGGCGACCAGGACCTTGTCCACCCGATTATGGTCCATGTCCATGACCTCGAAACGCCAACCTCCCCACTCGAAATGACTGGCTGCGACCGGGATGTGGCCCATCATGTGCATGATGAAGCCGCCCAGGGTATTGAAGCTGTTTTCTTCCTCTCCCGGCCACTGCTCATCGATTTTCAGGACAGACCTGGCGTGTTCAATAGTCACACTGCCGTCGATCAGCCAGGATCCATCTTCACGGGCGACGATGTCTTGTTCTTCAGGGGTGGTGGAAGAGGGGAGTTCACCGACGATGGAGGTCAGGACGTCGGTGAGGGTGACCAGCCCCTGTAATTCGCCATATTCGTCAACAATGAGCGCGCATTGCAGGCGGGCCTTGCGGAAGTTTTCGAGTAATTGGGTGGTGGTTACCCCTTCCGGGACATAGAGTGGCGGACGGAGGGACTGCTCTATTTCAAGTGGCTCACCCGCCAATGCGGACTTGAGTAAATCTGAGATATGCAGGAGGCCGACGATATGGTCAAGCCCGTCATGACAGACGACAATGCGGGTGTGGGGGCATTCGGCAAGGCGGTTACGAATCGTTGACTCCGGTTCGTCCAGATCAAGGGTGTAGATGTCCTGGCGGTGGGTCATGATCGCCCCGATGCGTTGCTCGTCAAGGCGGAGCACGTTGGAGACGATGGCCTGTTCGCTTTCATGAAACACGCCCGCCTCGGCGCCTTGCTCCATCAGCAGTTTGATCTCATCGTTGGTGATGGGCGGCTCATCCGTGCTGCGGGCGCGGAAGATGCGGAGCAGGATGTCGGAAGATGTGGAGATCAGCCATACCAGAGGTTTTCCTATCCTTGCCAGCATATTCATGGGCGAGGCGATCAGGGAGGCAATGGTTTCCGGGGCGAGCAGGCCCAGGCGCTTAGGTACCAGCTCACCAATAACCACGGAAAAATAGGTGAGGGCCACGACCACTGTCGTGAGTGCAATGCCTCGGGCATGGGGCTCAATCAGTGCGAACTGGGCCAGCCATGCCGTTAATGGATCGGCCAGCACCGTTTCTCCAATGGCGCCGGAAAGAATACCCACCGTGGTGATACCTATCTGGATTGTGGAGAGAAAAGAGGCCGGATCGTTGTGCAATGACAGCGCCCCTTGAGCCCCAGGGCTGCCGTCATCGGCCAGTCGTTGCAGGCGCGCCTTCCGGGAAGAGACGACAGCGATTTCCGACATGGATAAAACGCCGTTAAGAACAATGAGCAATAAGAGCAGGGTTATTTCCATCGAGAAAGCCGTCCTTGTCGATTGGGTGATTTGCAGATACGTGATAGGATTAACGTGATTGCAGGGAGCCACCTTTGATATCCCGGGCTGGGCCTGGCCGTTTAGTTGGCGCCAGAGCTGCAACGTTCAAGACTTTTGCAAGAAGTTTAAAATGATTATACAATATATCATCAAAAGCTTGCAAAAAAGAAACGGGGAGTGAGGTTAACCCTGAATACGTATCTTTTCTGAGGATGAGATACTCAAAGGGGTGCAGGCCAGGGACCTTGCGTAACACGAGTTGCCTCAGGCGGTGCGGGAGGTGTTTGCGCTGGAGATGAATACGGAGCGCCGGGAAATATAATGTCGCCGGCGCCAATATTGCCGGATTTGTCAAGGTGGCTCGTGCCCTGATGGAACAGGAGCTGGTGTAGGGACGGCGGAAAGGGTTCTCAATCTTGTTATGACTCAATACGATCAACAATGCGCCTTGGAGTTTGCGGAACTGCAGCCCCGTTTCGATGAGTATTTTGTCGAGATGGCAGTGGAGTGTCCGTATCATCTTCCCCATGAAGCTGTCTTCTATCAGGCCCTGTTTGCCCCGCTCCCCGAGCGGGTCATGGAGTTGTTTCTGGCCCAGGGGTATCGCCGGAACGGGAATTGTCTGTACGCTATGCACTGCCGAGGTTGTTCCGCCTGTGTCCCCATCCGTCTGCGTCCGCAGGAGCTGCGGCTCAATCGAAATCAGCGTCGAGTGATGAAAAAAAATCAGGATCTGGAGATCGAGATCGGCCCGGTGCAATTGAGCCCTGTAAATCTGGCCTTGTGTCAGAAGTTCCTGTCTCATCGTTATCCGCACAAAAATAATCAGGCCGAGAGTTATTATTCCGGTTTTTTTTTGACCGCGATTGTCTCCTGTCTGGAGATTCGTTACCGCTTGGATGGCAGGCTGGTGGGGTGTGCTATTGTTGATGTGGGTGAAAATTGGTTGAATGCGGTCTATTTTTATTTTGATCCTACTGAAGCCAGACGGAGTCTGGGGACCTTTAATATCCTGACCCTGGCGGAGTTTTGCCGTATGCGGCAAATGGATTTTCTTTATCTTGGCTATTATATTGAGTCAGTGGCGGCCATGAATTATAAAAGCCGCTTTATGCCCCATTATCTGTATCTTGAAGGTAGGTGGGTGGTAAAGGATAGAAACAACAAGGGAGGGGCAACCTATGCATGAGGCGCAATTGTACAGGCAGGGCAGCAAAGAGGGTGAGGTGATCTGCGAGCTCTGCGCCCATCACTGTCGAATCAAAGACGGGCATCGTGGGCTTTGCGGGGTGCGTGAGAACCAGAGCGGGGTCTTGTACAGTCTGGTCTATGGCTGGTTGGTGGCTGAGCATGTGGATCCGATTGAGAAGAAACCCCTGTTTCATCTGCTGCCGGGAAGCCGGTCGTATTCTATCTCTACAGTGGGTTGCAATTTTCATTGCCGTCATTGTCAGAATTTTTCTATTTCTCAGCCCGGTGCCTTTCGTGCTGACGCCCCCCCCGGGATCCTTCGATCGCCTGATTATGTAGTGGAGCGCGCGGTGCTAAGCGGCTGCCAATCGATCAGTTATACCTATGTGGAGCCAACAATCTTCTTCGAGTTTGCCTATGATTGTTCCGTGCTGGCCCGTAAGCAGGGGGTGAAGAATATCTTCGTCTCCAATGGTTATATGGCGGAGAAAACAACCCGTAAATTGGCCCCAATTCTGGATGGTATCAATATCGACATTAAGGCCTTCAAGGATGATTTTTACCGACAGATATGCGGTGCCCGCCTGCAACCGGTGCTGGATACGGTACGGCTCATGCACGAGCTTGGGGTGTGGGTGGAGATTACCACCTTGATTATTCCCGGGCTCAATGATGGCAAAGATGAACTCACTGAAATCGCTGAATTTATAGCTTCGATTGATCCGTCTATGCCCTGGCATGTGACGGCCTTCCATCCTACCTATAAATTGACCGATCGCCCGGCCACCTCGCTGCAATCTCTGCAACAGGCCCAGGAGATCGGATTCTCGGCCGGACTCAAGTTTGTTTACGCCGGAAACATTCCGGGCGCCGGCGGCGAAAATACCCTGTGTCCTTCGTGTCGGGCCGTGATGATTAAGCGCTGGGGGTTCAGTATCGAGGAAAACAGGTTGCTTGATGGGGCTTGTCCACAATGCGGTGAAAAGATTGCCGGAGTTTGGGGGTGATACGTCGGGCGCCACAGGGCTTTCCGGTGAATACGGGGACAAGAATCAAGCAGCCTTGAGCCTCACCGCCCGAGTAAGCCGTTGTTCAACAATAACCAGTACTTTTTAGGTTCATGAACGGCTCCTTATCATCTCTTCTTTTCTGCTTCTTTCTTTTTTACAAAAAGGCGGTGAAACTTTCCCGGGATCTCGATCTTGAATTCCATCCGTTTGCCAGGGATGGTCGGGTGATTAAAGGAGAGGGAATAGGCGTGCAGGGCCATACGGCGTATGGGGTTGGTCTTGGAACCATATTTTTTGTCGCCGACTATGGGGTGGCCCAGGTCGGAGAGGTGGACGCGAATCTGGTTCTTGCGTCCGGTGATAAGCGTAATATCGAGCAGGGCGTATTCACCGTTTTCTTTTACTACCTGGTAGTTGGTCTTGGCCTCCTTACCCTCTTTTTCTTCCTCGTTGTTGCCTCGGACGGTATAGACCCGCAGGGCCTTTGATTCGGCAAGCGTGCTGGCAATCTGACCGGTCTTTGCATGGGGGACCCCTTCGACCACGGCGGAGTATCTCTTCTCTGCCTCTTCCCATTGTTCCTGGAGGATCTGTTTTACCGCCTCGTTTTTGGCAAAGACCAGCAGACCGGAGGTGCCTTGGTCTAATCGATGGACGATAAAGATCCGCGCTTGCTGGGATTTCTCCTTCTCCTTGAGGTAGCTGCTGAGCAGGTAAAAGGCAGTCTTGCGCTTTTCCTTTTCGGTGGCAATGGTCAGCAATCCCGCCGGTTTGTCGATGACAATGATGGCCTCGTCTTCATAGAGGATTGAGAGTCCCGGGCACGTCTTGGCCTCTTCGCGCATCTCCTGTTCGGAACGAACAGACACCATCTCGCCTGATCGTACAATCTGCTCCAGTCGGGTCGCAGGTTGCAGTGTCTCTTGGTCGCCAATGCTCACCGCTCTATGTTTGACTAATTGTTTCGCCTTGGTTTTTGAGTACCCAAGGTTGATAAGGATGCTCAGGAGGTCGGAATCGTGTTGGGGGCGAATGGTTTTCATGAACGTTCCGGTCTTGCCGGGCGGGAACTCTCTCGCTGGCGAAGCGTGAGGCCTTTGAGGAAGCTCCGGAGAAATTGATTGCCGCATTCCTTGTAATTTTTATGGCCCTCTTTTCTGAATAACGCACTCATCTTGGCCTTGGTAATGCCTGTCGCATTGGCCAGTTTCAGGATTGTCAGCAGGTCATCTTCCTGGAGCTCTAAGGCTATGCGCAGTTTTTTGAGGATGATATTATTGGTGATGGGCGATGCGACAGCCGCCTGAATGGGCGCGTTCTCTTTGCAGCCTCTTCTGTCGATGATGAGACCATCGAGAAAGGAGGTCATGATCTGATCGCTGCAGGCTTTGTAGCCTTCTTCCTCTTCTTTTTTCAGTAAGTCAGCGACGGACGTCTCTGCCAGGTCGTGCCCCCCGAGTCTGCACAGCTCAACGATTTTTGTGTCGTGGAGGTCGAGTGCGTATCGAATCCGGCGGATAATGTCATTGTTGGTCATGGTCATGGAGTATTCCTGATGATCTCTCTGAACGGTGATCTTGATCGTATCTTTTTGTTCAGAGTAGGTTGGTTATTTATGGTCTTCAGCGGGTGCCGGCACTTCTTTAGGGTCTGCCGCTTTCTCGGTGGTCTGGGGACTGCTTTTCAGGACAGTGGCCGACATGTCGGCTGCGGCCTTGCGGGCTGTATCTTTTATTTCCTTGGCCTTTTCGGCGAAGTTCTGGGAGCTTGTTGCGGTCTTGTCGATTACCTCCTTGGCCTTATCAGCTGCGGCTTGAATGGCCGACTCTTTCTTGGGCTGTTCCTTGGGTTCCTCACTGCTGCATCCGGAAAGTAAGAAGCTGGTGCATGCGGCACTTATGCAAGCGATTACCAAAATTTTTTTCATGTTCCTTTCTCCTGAGGTGAAATGTTGAGAGTAAATATGAAGATGACATTGCCAGATGATGCTATAGCGTACACCATCTTTTTCGAGATGGGTACTAACTCTTTTGATTTTCTTGAAAATTTTGCGGAAGTGCTTGGCTGGCCGCTTCGATAGCCCGCCGGCTTTGCTCGCCGCCGAAGGTGTCGGGGGTGTCAGTGCCTAAAATGGCCTTGACGATGGCGCCGTGATACAGTTGTTCAGCGGGCAAGGTGGGAAACAGGCGCTGTTGTTTGGCTTTATTCTCTTTAATGTGGAGGATGCCTGCGGCAAGCAACTGGTCAATGGTTGAGGAGAGAAGATGGGGAGTATGTCCGGGACAGAGGTCAGGGAGCATCGTGACTGTCAGTGTTTGCTGGCGGTCAAAAAACAGAAAAACCTGCTGGAGGATATCAAGGGCGGCGCTGAGTTGTTTCGCCGGCGTGGAAGGCACCGACTGGAGCTGATAGCTGTGGCGTGTCTGACAGGCAAAGGCGACCTGAGCACCGGTCAGGATAAAGATCCAGCCCAGATAGAGCCAGATCAGAAACAGGGGGAGGGTGGCAAAGGAGCCGTAAATGGCGTTGTAATTGGAGACCCCGATCTGCAGGCTGACAAAAACATTCTGGGTGATAAACCAGAGAGACCCGGCCAGGATTGCGCCAATAAAGGCGGGGACCGGCTTGACCTTGGTGTTGGGAAAGATCATATAACTGATTGACAAGGCCAGGGTAATAAGCAGGATGGGCAGCAAGAGCAGGAAAAATGTTTGCAGCCAGATCACGGGCAGGAAGGGTTCGATCCTGGACAGCAAGGCCGGGTTTTTAAGAATAGTGGTGGCCGCAAAGCCAATATTGATGGAGAATGGCATCAGGAACAACAGGGACAGGTAATCGGTGACCTTGCGCAGTGGTGAGCGGCCGGAGTGGACCTGCCAGATAGTATTCATGGCCTTTTCAATGGTGTCAAAGACCAGGATGATCATGATCAGGATGAGCAGGACGCCGATGGAGCCCAAGGTGGTAAAGTCGGTCTTGCCAACATAGCTGAAGAGCTTATCGGCGGCGGAGCGGAGATGCGCGGTCATGGTCGCGGTTGTTTTGTCGGTGTCATCAGGCGCGGTCTCGGCTCCAGTATCAAGCTGAGAGGGGATCGAGGCGGTAGGGGTGATCTTTTTGTCCAGGGTGTCGATGTATTCGTACACGACCTGCTGCAGGTTGTTGCCGCCCCCAATACCTTTGATCAGGGCGGTGCTCATGGCCAGCAAGGGTACCAGGGAGAGGATGATGGTATAGGTGAGGGCGCTGGCGCGGAGGGCAAGTTCATTCCTGTGAAACTCCCTGGCGGTAATCAGGAGTACCCTGACGAGGATATGGCCCGCCTGTTTTGGGCCGGTGGGCGCGGCGCACGGCTGGTCTGCCCAGTTTATTATGCGGCTGGCGATGGAGGGCTGGCGTGGTTGCTGAGTGGTCATGATGACTGTTGGGTATTGTAGAGTGTCAATTGCCCTTGTAGAGCCTTTCTTCCAGGATTTTGAAGACGATTTCACGTTTGATGGGCTTGCTGATATAATCATTCATCCCCGCTTCTAAACATTTTTCCCGATCACCTTTCATGGCGTTGGCGGTCATGGCGACAATGGGAACATCGGTAAAGCCCTGTTGCCGAATCTGGCGGGTGGCTTCCAGGCCGTCCATTTCGGGCATCTGGATATCCATGAGGATGAGGTCATATTGATCCGGATTTTGGGTGTAGGCCTCCAGGGCCAGCCGACCATTGGCCGCGACCTGTACTGTATATCCCGCCTTGCCGAGCATCATCATGGCCAGTTTCTGGTTGACCAGATTGTCTTCAGCGAGCAGGATGCGGCTGGCGTGTTTGATCTCTTCTCGAATGGAATACTGGGTGACGAGTTCTTTTTCTTCTTTGGGCAGGCTGGTTGCATCCGGGCTGCTGAGGATCTTGGCCAGGGTCTTGAGCAGCATGGAGCGTCGGGTGGGCTTGGTGAGAAAGGCGTTAAATCCGGCATCGCGGCAGCGGCTGGCGATTTTTTCGGTGCTGGAGGTGTAGGCCAAGAGGGGCATATTACGACTCTTGGTCTCGGCCTTGCGGATCTCTGTGGCCAGGTCAAACCCTGATATGATCGGGAGTTGCAGATCAAGGATGGCGGCATCGAAGGGGGTGTTGTGCTCGTCGGCCGCAATGATTGTTGCCAAGGTTTTGGTCTCATCGGTGAGGGCGGTGACCTGGATCGTATGCTGCTGAAATATCTTGAGCAGGATCTCGATGTTGGTGGTGTTGTCGTCAACGATGAGGATGCGGGCGTCTTTCAGGGTGCTGATATCCGCTGTTTTGGGTTTAGGCCGTTCTGATTTGTGCATGAGGGCCGTGAAATGGAAGATGGAACCTTGGCCAGGGACGCTTTCCGCCCAAACCTTTCCGTTCATTAACTGGGCGATTTTTCTGCATATGGAGAGGCCAAGGCCGGTGCCGCCATATTTTCTGGTGGTTGAGCCATCCGCCTGTTTGAAGGCCTCAAAGATGGTCTCGGTCTTGGAAGGATCAATGCCAATGCCGGTGTCTCGAATCTTGCTGTGGATAACAAGAGTATCCGCGGTCTCTTCTTCCACCTCCAGGGAGAGTTCCAGTTCGCCCTGTTCCGTAAATTTGATGGAATTACCCAGGAGATTAACCAATACCTGGCGGAATCTTCCCGGATCTCCCATGACGTTGGCCGGTAAGTCGCTCGTCGATGCGGCACAGCATCTCGATATGTTTGCCGGCGATCTTGGGCCGGATCATATCGCAGACATCATGGGCGGTTATCTCCGGGTCGAAATCAATGGCCTCAAGCTCCATGTGCCCGGCCTCAACCTTGGAAAAGTCAAGGATGTCATTGATTAAACCAAGAAGGGCCTCGCCGCTGCGTTTGATGGTAAAGGCACTCTCTTTCTGCTCGTCGTCCAGCTCAGAGGTCAGCAGCATATCAGTAAACCCGATGATGCCGTTCATGGGGGTTCTGATCTCATGGCTCATGGAGGCCAGGAATTCACTCTTGGCGATATTGGCGGCCTCGGCTGCGACCTTGGCCTCCCGCAACTGTCTGGTCTGGATCTCGATCTCGGATTGCAGGGTCTTTGAGTAATTATCCTGTTGCTCCTGAATAGTTTGATAACTTTTCTGGTTTTCCTCGAGGATACCCTGGTATTTATGCTCGAGTACGGAAAATTTGCGATCGAATTGCTTCTTTTGAATCTCAAGCCGTTGCAAGGTCTGGCGGTGCTCAAGTCGGCCTTGAAACAGGCTCAGGCAGAGTTTGACTGTCCGGCAGAGAGAGGAGGCCTGGGCTTGCCGGCCATTGCCATCTTTCTTGTTGCCTGTTTTGTCTATGGAATCGTTGCTGAAGAAGAGGGAGGCCTTCAGTGCAGGCAGGGATATAGCATGATAGCTGCCGTTGCTGGTGGTCCAGAACGACTGTGTGTCTAATCCTGCTTTGGCCTGATTGGTCAGTTCGTCCATGACCTGCGGGGGCGGATGCAGGCTCGTTGCTCCGTTGCTCTGGAGAGTGCCTTGCTGATCAAGACAGAGGTAGAGATGATCGGGATCGGTGTCGGCCAAGAGGGCCAGAAGTTCTGTAATCTCGGTGGTAAAGGTTACTGTCTGGTTAAAAACCGCAAAACTGTTGTCCATACTTGGGCTCCTGATACGATTAGGCACCTGGGTCAATGTGCCAAAATGGTATTGATTTGTTGACGATGACCGAGCTCTTATGTTTCGTAAATCGCTTGGGCCTTTGCTATTTCTTCGGGCAGGTCGTCGATCAATACCTTGTATTCATTCATGTTTTCTTGGAGATGGAGCACCAGCGAGGGTGAAAGAGGTGACGCGATATCGGGCAAGGAGCTGTAACCAAGTTGTCCGGTAATGTATTGGGCAATCTGGAGGATACTGGTCAGGCTGCTGGGGTCAGCATCTTCAGCCAGGGTGTGATGGTCGCGAATGGCCTCCTGAATGGAGGTGGACATCCCCCATTCTTGGGCCAAGAGAAAGCCGATTACGCAGTGATTAGTCCCCAGAAGCCGTTGTTCATGGGCAATGATTGAGTCTGTCGGTTGGCATGCCTCACAGGCGGCAAGAAAGGCGTCTCTTTCGATCTGCTCCTCTACGATCTTGCCGAAATCATGGAGGATGCCACAGAGATATGGGTCGTCACCGTTGATGCCAAAGATTCTCTCGGCCAGAATCTTGCTGCAGGTGCTGACCACCGCGCAGTGTAACCAGAGCCGTTTTCTGGAGAAGATACCCGGGCTGCCTTTTTCCTTGAAGATGTTTTGCAAGGCATCCGTGACCGCTATGCTGCGCAGGTTTTGCATACCCAGGAAGGCCACGGCCCGACTAATAGAGGTCACCGGTTGTGAAAGTCCGTAGAAGGCACTGTTGACCAGACGGAGCAGGCGAGCCACCAAAGTGGGATCCATCTTGATAACGTCTTCAAAGTCTTTTATGGTCGTATTCTCATCGGCGAGCATTCGTGAAAGCTCGGTGACGACGTAGGGCAGGGTTTTTACATCCTTGAATTTTTTGACAAATTGTTCGGCTGTCAGCATAATGAATTTTTCAACGTGTGGAGGCCCTTAGATAATTTCCCGTTTGCCAATGGCCTCGGCCTTGACCCGGTCAAGAAGCTCGGCCATCACTGGTTTGAGATGCTCGCGAAGATCACCGGCCACGATGATGAAAAGCAGGTCGTCACCTGGTAGGAACTCCCCGCTTCTGGCCTCGATGACAATGTCAAAGATGCCTTCCCGTCCAAGAAATTCCTGGCGAATAACCTCGATCTTGGCAAGGTCAGGGGTGACCTCCAGGGCCTTGACCTTGCTCTTGTCCTTTCTTGACCAGTTGCGGACCACGCCGTTATGGATGAGGATCATCCCTACATTGTCCTGAAATCCAGGCTGTTGTTTCATTTCTGCAATTCTTTTTGAGATGTCCATGGATGGCTCCTTGTTCTGAGGTAGGCAGATTGTTTTGTATGTATGCGATTATTGTCTTATCGTGTAACAACTTGTTTTTTTATCGTTTTGTTGCTTTTCGCGGTTTGTACGGTATCCGGTAGCTTCAGATTATATCCAGCGGGCATTTGTTTTTTTCCTTGCAAGATCGACTCCTTAAGGGCAGGATTGAGTGCCTTGATGGTATTGATATCGACCTTGAAACGGCGACTGATGGCCTCCATTGAGGCCTGACTGGCCAGACGGATAGTAGTTGTGGCTATCGGTTTGTGGCGGCGCAGAGAGGGATCCTGCTCAAGTTTGTGGGCGGAACGGAGAGCGGCCAGAAATTCTGGATAAAAATTGCGGGAGGCAAATTTGAAGTACCCCTCCTGGTATTCGAGAAAGATCCTTTCGTAGGAACCTTTAGCTTTTTTTGCCCGCGCCATCCCTGATGTGCCATAATTATAGGCGGTCAGGGCCAGGGGCCAACTGCCAAGAACAGTGTGATTTCTTTGCAGAAACTTGGCGGCGGCATTACTGGCAACAAAGGGATCCTGTCGTTCATCAATGGTCTGGTCGATGCGCAGATATTGTTTTCCCGTTGACTGGGTGAATTGCCAGAGGCCAGAGGCCCCAACCTTGCTGTAGGCATCTGGATTAAAAGAGGATTCAACATGGGGCAGGTAGGCGAGTTCCTCGGGGAGATTATATGAGCGAAAGATCCTTTTTATCTCAGGGAGATAAGCGCCGGAGCGGACAACGCCTTCCCTGAACCGCTCTTTCTGACCAATCTGGACTCGGACAGACTCGCTGGCCTTAAGCAGTTGTGCCTTCCCCGCCCCCTTGAACATGGTGGCTACTCGCTGTTCTTCCTTGGTGGCAGGGGGATTCCCTTGAGCCAGGTGAGTCAGGATGGAGATATACCTCTGTTTGGCAGCGTCGAGTACGGGCGTATTGATTTGCGCGGCACCAGGGCGCAGGTAATCAATAATGGGGATGACCCCATAAATTTTTGTGAGATCATTTTTGTCATGGATAACTCCTTCGCTGGTGGAGTATGTTGTGTAGATCTTTTCCCAGAAGGCGACGTTGGCCTCGATAGCGGGAAAGGTGGGGAAGTTGGGGGCGTTTTTCGTGTTGACTGTCGCACCCAGAGTGGAGGTGTAGCCTGAAAGGCCAATGAACGCAAGAGTGGCAACAAGGCAGTACGCCAGGGAGTTCAGGGCACGGGCGTGTCGGATAAAGACAAAAGTTTCTGAGCTTGCCTGTTTCATGTTGTAAAAACGGAAGATTGAAGATTGAAAAAGGTTTCCCGGCTCCCCTCTGCTGCATGGGGACCGGAAAAATATCTGTGTTAATGCGCACGAATCTGTGGTTGAGCGTTAGCTCTATTTAATCATAAGGACGACCTGATGTACACTCCAATATTGGCAACCCTTGGTTTTATTCTGTCTCCTGATGGCCAGGAGACCTTGCTGGTGCAACGGAATAAACGGGCCGGCGATCAGCATCTGGGTAAATATAACGGTCTTGGTGGCAAGATGGAACGGCAGGAGGATATTTTTTCGTGCCTCCGGCGTGAAGTCTATGAGGAATCCGGGCTGCAGTGCGAGGTTGCCACCTTGCGCGGGACGGTGAGTTGGCCTGGTTTTGGAGGCACTGGCGATACGAGTGAGGATTGGTTTGGTTTTATCTACCGCATTGATCGTTTCAGCGGCATTCCACGGGCATCTAATGAAGAAGGTGACCTGCAGTGGTGTCGAGTGGGCGAGTTGCATCTCTTGCCCATGTGGGAAGGGGATAAATATTTTCTGGATATGGTTTTTGATGATGATCCACGGATCTTTCACGGTTGTATGCCTTATCGTGATGGTCGCCCTGTAAGTTGGAGTTATCACAGGGGCTGAAGCCGGCAGGGCCTTCAGCGGAGTTTTTGTTGGCTCTTTTCTGGGCTTGTCAGATGAGATTGGTGATAATATTTTGCGACCACGGCTTAATGCTTGCAGAGAAGAAAGGGCATGGGTATATTTAAGGTCTCTTGATTGAGGAAGGAAAGTAGCGTTTTTTTAATTTTATTATAAATATAAGATAAGGGTAAATCATATGGGGCAGGATAGCGAGTTGGGGCGTCTTGAGATTTTTGTCGCCAAGTTGTTGGATAGATTTAATGCCTTACAGGCGGATAAGCTAAAGGTTGATGAGCTTTTGTCGCAACAGGAGGCAACAATTGCCGACTTGCAGGATGAGCTGGCGTCTCTCAAGGACGAAAGAGGGGCTTTTGGCAATCGGGTCTCGGGATTGCTGGAGCGTATTGAAGAATGGGAGTCGAGTGTTCAGGAGAGTGAAGAGAGCAGCGCCCCCACTCGTAGCTCTGAGGGCGGCGTGCAGGGCAGTCTGTTTTAGGAGCCGTTGCAGATACGTGTCTCTTTATCGCTGTTTCGTTCCGGCTTCTTATGCCGTTCCGGCCACTCAGGTGGTCATGTGATTTGTTGGCGACGGCTTAGCATGGAGCTCGGATAGGTCTCTTCTGAGTTCTACCTTTTGAGGAAGCCATTTGTTTCCTGGGTGTTGTGGAGAACGTGGAGAATTGACTTGGAAAGGCTTGTTCGGTTTGAACTTCTCGGTCAGGAATATTCCTTTTATACTGGGGCCCCTGAAAGTGAGGTGGCAGATATCCTTGAAATGGTGAAGGAACTGGTTAAGGAAAATATGGCTGGTGTCTCGGGGGCGATACCGGTGAGTAAGGTGGCGGTGTTGGTGAGTCTGAATATTGCCTCCAGGTATGTTGAGCTTAAATCTAAGTTTGAACAGTATCGAGCAGACACCGAGCAGCGGATTTCCAGTTTGAGTAGCCAAATTGATTCTGGGCTCTTTCCAGAAAAAGAAGAGTAATAACGATAAATTTCTTTTGTTTGCTCCAGATTCTGCTATATTCGTTTGAGATATTTATTTGTTTTGTTGTTGTTCCGTCACGTTTTATGTTTTGATACATGTTGATAGTTGTTGGAAATCAGTTTCCCTGCCCTGTTGGTGATCTTCAGAGTGTTGAGCCAACTCTCATCAAAAGGGTATTAGTTTTTACCCACCTATTTCATAGGTTTAAACATCCTGCTGACACGGCAGGGCGGGGATTTTCTTTGGGGTCGGTCCGGTCCGGCCTTTATTCTCAGGATAATAGATTTATTCTGTTTTTATATTCAGGGCGTCTCGGGAAGAGGTTTTTTTGGTCAGGATTAAAAGCGCGTAAAGAGTAACTGATCAGGCCGAGGCGAGTTGACTGGAATTCATCAATAAGATTATTGATTGCAGTTGGAATGACGTCAAACAAGATTTCGAAATTCGGGAAGAAAGATTGCGTTTATACTATCAGTCGGGGCTGTTCATGGATCTGCTGTTTAGGAGCCGTTACTGAACAACTTGTATTTTATTGACCATTTCGTTACGGCTCTTTATGCCGTTTGCGGGATCACAATAGTTCAAGTTCTATGCAAGTTTATTTCGTAACGACGGCTTGCTCAGTATCCGTAAACCTGAGATTGATTTCATATAGAAAAATTTAGTGTTCATGCCCCCGGATTCAGGGTGGTACCGATAGTTGTTGTGTGATTCAAGCGCAATACTTTTGTCTGAATGCTAAGTCTTGTAATAATTTTGCATAGTTGACTGTTTCTGGTCGCTTGATCTTTGTTACTGCTTGCCTCTTTCCTTCCTCTCGTTTTTTTGTTTCTCTTCCGCGGCTCAGTTGTGTCCGCTGTCATGTCTGTTCCTTGCCTGTTCAATCAAATCTTGCCTACCAGGATTAGAGTATTATGGAGATATTGAACCAGCCGGTTTTGTTATTGGCTCTTGGCTTGTTGTTTGGCATTATAGGCGGTTTTATTTTACGAAAACGCTTTGTCGAAGGTCATCGGGCCAACATTGAAAATCAGGGAAAACAGCTTATAGAAAATGCTATCTTTGAGGCCGAGCGGCTTAAAAAAGACGCCGCATTGCAAAGTAAAGAGATCGCTTATCAGTTGAAACAGGCGGTTGAAGAGGAGATCCGTGCCGATAAAGATGACTTGAAGGATGAGCGGCGGCAGCTCAGTGAGAAAAAAGAGCAGCTCAAAAAAGAGGTGGAGCTCTTAGGGAAAAGGCAGGATGAGATCCAGCAGGGTGAGGCTCTACTGCGGCAGCAGGAAGAAGGCTTACAGAAAAAAAACAAAGAGGTGGAGCAACTTGTACTCCGCCAGCGTAATGAGCTGGAAAAGATAGCTGGAATCGGTCGGGAAGAGGCCAAAAAATTGCTCATGGATTCAATGGAGAGTGAGGCGCGCATGCAAGCCGCCAAAAAACTGGCTCGCATTGAGAGTGAAATGAAGCTGGAGGCCGATAAAAAAGGGAAAAATATTCTGGCCCTGGCCATTTCCCGTTATGCTGGAGACTATGTCGCCGATAAAACAGTGTCCATGGTGCCTCTGCCCAGTGATGAGATGAAGGGCCGGATCATTGGCCGCGAGGGACGAAATATCCGGGCCATAGAGGCGGCCACCGGGATTGATATTATTATTGACGATACCCCCGAGGCGGTGATTCTGTCTGGATTTAATCCTGTGCGCCGCGAGGTTGCCCGACTTTCCATGCTCCAGCTTATCAATGATGGGCGGATTCATCCGGCCCGGATTGAAGAGATAGTGGCCAAGGTCACCAAGGAGCTTGATGTTACCATGCGGGAGTCCGGCGAGCAGGCCACCTTTGATGTCGGTGCCCATGGGGTGCATCCGGAGTTGATCAATCTCCTGGGTCGCTTGAAATTTCGAACAAGTTATGGCCAGAATGTCCTTCAGCATTCTCTGGAGGTGGCCTTCCTTTGCGGCATTATGGCCGCGGAATTGGGTATTGATGTGAAAATGGCCAAGCGGGCGGGTCTGCTTCATGATATCGGCAAGGCGGTTGACCATGAGGTAGAGGGCTCGCATGCGATTATCGGTCGTGATCTGGCCAAGAAATATGGCGAGCCCGAGGAAGTGGTCTATGCGATTGGGGCCCATCATGAAGACCTGCCGCCGCAGAGCGTCCTTGATATCCTGGTACAGTCGGCAGATGCCTTGTCCGGCGCCAGGCCTGGAGCCCGTAAAGAGATGTTGCAAACCTATGTCAAGCGCCTGGAAGATCTTGAGAATATTGCAAATGCATTTGAAGGCGTGGAAAAGGCATACGCCATCCAGGCCGGACGCGATCTGCGGATTATTGTAGATTCTAAAAAGATTCAGGATGCCGAGGCTATTCTGCTCAGTCAGGATATTGCCAAGTCCATTGAGGCCCAATTGACCTATCCTGGCCAGATACGTGTTACCGTGATTCGTGAGACCAGGGCCGTAGAATTTGCCAGATAATTGGGCGCCCAGAGGAGAAAACCATGCCTTCCATTGATGAACAGATAAAACTCATTGAACGGGGAGTTGTCGATTGTATCTCCCGTGAGGAACTTGTTAAAAAACTGGAAAGGTCTGCGGCCACCGGGGTACCGCTGCGGGTGAAGGCCGGTTTTGATCCCACCGCCCCTGATCTGCATCTGGGGCATACGGTTCTGTTGCAGAAGCTCAAACATTTTCAGGATCTGGGGCATGACGTTTATTTTCTGATTGGGGATTTTACCGGCATGATTGGTGATCCCACCGGCAAATCAGAGACCCGCAAGGCCCTGACCCGTGAGGACGTGGCCAGAAATGCGGAAAGTTACAAGGAACAGGTGTTCAAGATCCTGGACCCCCAGAAAACCAAGGTGGTATTTAACAGTCAATGGTTGGGCAAGCTTGACTCCTTTGCCATGATCAGACTTGCCTCGGAACTGACAGTGGCCCGGATGCTGGAGCGTGAAGACTTCAAGGTACGATTCCGGGAGGGCAGTCCCATCTCCATCCATGAGTTTCTCTATCCCTTGATCCAGGGCTATGATTCAGTGGCCATTGAGGCGGATGTGGAACTTGGGGGCACGGATCAGCTTTTTAATCTGCTCATGGGCCGCGATCTCCAGCGTTCCCGCCATCAGGCCCCGCAGGTGGTGATCACCCTTCCCCTTCTTGAGGGGCTGGATGGGGTGAACAAGATGAGTAAATCCTTAGGCAATTATATCGGCATTACCGAATCGGCCACTGATATCTACGGCAAGGTGTTGTCTGTCTCCGATCAGTTGATGTTTCGTTATTATGAGTTGTTAAGCGATCTGGGTGGAGAAGAAATTGCGGTCTTGAAGCAGGAGATGGAGGCTGGTATCCGCCATCCCAAGGAGATCAAGAAACAATTGGCCCGTGAGCTCACGGCCCGCTTTCATTCACCGGAGGCGGCGTTGCTGGCGGAACAGAATTTTGAAAAGGTCTTCCAGAAGGGCGGGCTGCCTGATGATATTGCCCTGAAGCAGATTATTGCCACGGAAGAGATCTGGCTGCCCCAGCTCTTAGTTGATGTCGAGTTGGTTGCCTCTACCTCTGATGGGCGGCGGATGATCAAACAGAATGCGGTCTCGCTCGATGGTATTAAGGTTACCGATGTCAAGGCGGTGATCAAGCCTCAAGGCGAGGTACTGATAAAGGTGGGCAAGCTGCGTTACTGCAAGGTCTGTTTCCGGTAAGAGGGATTCGCTTGTTTAACAAACGCAAAAAAGGCGTATAACCTGGCCAGGTTATACGCCTTTTTTGCGTTTGCAGTGGCGGGGGATGGTACAGTGATCAGTTGATACTTGCTTGGTGAGTCGATGTCGCGCAATCACTACAAAGTCCCGTAAATTCAATATGATGCCCAAGAATCTGGTACTGGCTGGCCTGGGCTGCTGTCTCATTGATATTGTGTTGAACTTGCATCTTGATGTCATCGACCTTGCCGCATTCTAAGCAGCGCACATGATAATGTGGCGCTACAGTGGCGTCGAAACGTTTCTGGGTGCCGCCCACCTCCAGCTTGAGAATCATGCCGGTTTCTGCCATCAGCTCCAGATTTCTATAGACAGTCCCAAGACCGATGCGGGGTAAACGCCTGCGAACCATGTCATAGACCTCATTGGCGGTTGGATGCGAGGTAACCTTGGACAGTTCTTCAAGGATGATCTGGCGTTGAGTGGTGAGACGCATGGAGGTAAGTTCTTGCATGATGATTCCTGTTGCTGGTGAAATGAGTGAAACGATTTTATTTGAGAAGGTTTATCATCTGGTATGATATTTTAATACCAATAAAAAAACAATATAAAAATTGTCCTTGTGCTGCTTATCTGCTCGGGTGTTGCTGCTCCCCGGAGACGACCCGGTAGAAGAGCGCCTGCCGGTCAGGCCATTCAGGTCGTCATGTTATTTATCTACAATGGCTGAGTTGAGAATAGGATTGAAATAACCAAGGCGGAGGGCAGGAAAGCGTTGCTGTAATTGCAGGAGCCAGGAGCGCATTCCCAGAGGGGCCTCCGTGGGGTGGAAATCCAGGGTCTGGAGGTACCACTCGGGGTCCATGTTCAGATTTCGCAACTGGATCAGGTCGGGACGACAGGTCTCAATGAGAGTCGAGAGGGCCTCGAACTCATCCTGAGAATCAGTAACCCCTGGCTGGATAAAATAGTTGAGAGAGACGAAGCGATCAGCGCCCTTCATGACCTTGATCGATTCTTTGACATCGGTCAGGGTGAATCCCACGGGGCGGTAGTATCGGCTGTGGTATATTTCCTGGGCGGAATTCAGGCTGACCCTGAGGCTGCCCAGTCCGGCGCGGGCTAAGCGTTCAACTTCCTGGGGCAGGCTGGCGTTGGAATTAAGGTTGATTGTCCCGCGGTCGGTTTTTTTACGGATGAGGGAAATAGCCTTCTCGATCACCTGGGCCTGAAGCAGGGGCTCACCTTCGCATCCTTGACCAAAACTGACGATAGCATCTTCAGCCTTTTGCAGATGCGGTACGGCCACCCCGGCAATCTCCTGAGCGGTGGGGACAAAACGGATGCGATCCTGGGTGGCCGAACAGGAACCGGCAGGTTGCAGGGAGATACAACCGACACAGCGGGCATTACAGACGGGGGAGGTGGGGAGCGGGGCCTCCCAGCGGCCAAGGAAATAATTGCGGGCCGCCGGACAGCCATAGGTCAGGCAGCATTTCCCCAGATGTTGTACTAATCTGTTGTCGCGATACTCTTTCAGCTTCTGTTTGGTCTTTCTGGTGATGGTCGGCTGGTCAAACTGACAGGCATCCTGTCGTTTATCTGGGTCGCTGCGAAAGGCTGTGACCCAGAAACGCCCTTGATGCCAGCCCACAGCACTATAGGCAAAGAGCGGCAGGCGTGGGGCATTACTGCCTTGAGTTTGATAGGCGCTGTTAAAGATTGTTGTGTGGGCCGGGGCCATGAAGGCGGCAACCGCCTGCACTGCCGACCCTGGATGGAAAGGATTTTCCTCAAGAAGCAGGGGCTCGCCGGTCTCCTGGTCATAACCAACCGGCAAACGACCAGGCAGGACAAAGAGTTCGCTCCCCTCGGGAAGGGGAATCAGGTCTGCAAGGGCTGGTTGAAAAAACTGGCCGCCACTCATGCCAGCCATGTTGAGTCCGGGAAAATCAGTAATATTACCCTGGAGATCGGCAAAAACCAGCGAGGGAAGTCCGGCCGGATGGCTCACTCGGGGCGCAGGGTCTTGAAGATAGAATCCGTGGCTAAATAGACATCCAGGTCTTCGCCGTAAATATCCTGAATTGCGGAGTGATTGATCAGGTCTTCGATAATAAATTGGGTGAGATAGAGGCTGATGATGTTGGGATCGGGTACCAAGGTACGTATTGGCGCAACTTTAAGTTGAATATCAAACTCTTCGAGACTTGCTAATTTCTTGAGTTGTTCTTCAAAGGTATCGTGGAGGATCTGGACTGAAGAGGTCTCGACGATTCCTTTGTCGATAAGGCGTTGCACTAATTTAGCGGCCAGTTCGCTGGCATTTTCTTTGGCCTTGTGGAGCATAAAGCGCCGTTCTTGTTCTCGTTTGCGATCAATGCCGCGTATGGTTTTATCGGTGGCACTATTGGAACTGACATGAGCTTTTGCCATTATAATCTCCGCTTGGGCTGACTTTATTTTCAAAAGGGACGAATTCAGGAATTTACTGCATTTGCGCGCATCTTCCAATAAAAAACTAAAAGAAAAAAAAGGAATTTTTCCACAGGCCTGATGTCTCTTGGAAGGGAGGGCAAGGTCTATGGCTTTGGATGTTGCAAGCGGCAATAATAGTGGGTATTGCAGAACAGGGGTGCCCCTGTTCTGAGCCATGTCCTTGAAATCAATAATTACTGTTGTACAGATTGCCGAAAGAACGCATCTTCTCTTCCTGCTCCCGAGGCAGGGTTAATTCGTATTTGCTCAGATACTCGGCCGCCATCCGATGGGTGTTGAAGATCGGGATATTCAGGGTCAGGTTCATGATAGCCTTGTCAAGGAAAGGAGAACTGTTGT
This sequence comes from Desulfobulbaceae bacterium UBA2276, assembly GCA_002347085.1. Taxonomy (GTDB): domain Bacteria; phylum Desulfobacterota; class Desulfobulbia; order Desulfobulbales; family Desulfocapsaceae; genus UBA2270. Next base: position 30,733 of record DDWW01000008.1, read on the forward strand.
CTGCTTGATAGAATTCCTTGAGGATGAGGGGCAGGGTTTGATAAAATGAGACCGAGTCTTCACTGTAGAGCAGGGTTTCCGGTGATTCGCTCAGATTTGCCTCTTCAACCGGCCCTTCGAGGCCGAATTTCCATCCGGTCTGACCTTGATGATATCCTTCAACCCACCAACCGTCCATGATAGAGATATTCGGTACCCCATTCATGGCCGCCTTCATGCCACTGGTGCCCGATGCCTCCAGAGGACGTTTGGGGCTGTTGAGCCAGGCGTGGACGCCGGCGACCATTATCTTGGCGATTTTCATGTCATAATTGGGGATAAAAATTAAATTGGCCAATCCTTTACTCTTCTGGTGCAACTCCTTCTGGTAGTCGAGGATCAGTTTGATCACCGATTTTCCTGGTTCGTCGGCTGGATGGGCCTTGCCGGCAAAGATAAAATTGATGGGCCAGTTATTGGTGAGCAAAATGTCGCAGAGGGTATCCAGATTGTCAAAAATCAGATCGGCCCTTTTGTAGGTGGAAAAACGACGAGCAAAGCCAATAGTAAAGACCTCGGGGTTCAACTGGGTGTTGCGGTCAATGAGTGAGGAAAAAAAGTTGGGGGGGTCAATCCAGGTCTCAAGCTTCTGGTTGCGATGCCGCAGGAGCATGGTGTTAAGAAAATCGAAGAGGATGGTGGTATCTTTTTGCCAGGCTTGGCTCAGGTAGTTGCGAAATTTTGGATCTTGGGCCAGGGCCTCTAACTTGATAAAGACGCCAGGGTCGTCCTGCCAGTTTCGCAATAGAGGAAAAAGATTGAATACCGCAGCCCGGGCATCACTGATCCAGGTCAGATGATGGACTCCGTTGGTGACGGCCGAGATCTTACTGGCAAACTGGGGAAACTGCTTATGGGTCACATCCCGATGCAAGCGGCTGACGCTGTTGGCGGCCCGGTTTGCGGTCATAGCCATGGTGGTAAAATTATAGGTATGGGGATTGTCTTCGTCACGGGCCAGAAGATCCAGGATTCGTTGACAGGATTTATGGCTGATGCCGGCGTAGAGTGACTTTTCGAAGCGATCATGTCCCGCCTTGACCGGGGTATGGATGGTGTAGATTGTGCGTTGGGCCACCTTGTCGGTAGCCGCAAGGATCTGTTGATCGGTCGCCAGACCGAGATCAGGGTGGCCGAGAGCAGCCTGTAATTCCTCGGCAATCAGTTGCAGGATGGCAATGACCCCGTGTTGTTCATTCAGGTGAAAGGTCTTGGCGGTAAAACCCAATTGGCGCAGGGCGGGCATGATGCCGGTGCCGAGCATACGCCGTTGCAGGGCTTTTATCATCGACGATTCGGAGTTGTAGAGGCGTCCAGCGGCACTGCTGAAGGGCTCGGGGGTATCGGGCAGAGAAAAGTCAAGGAGGATCTCGGGGATGAAAAAATCGAGGGAGTGGTTGACCTCCATCTTCATCCAGACCTGGGCCTTAATCGTGAGCGTTTGATTTTCGGCGTTATAAAAGGGGATCTCAAGCTGGAGTGGTTGTCCGGGGTTGTGCGGGTCCCGTAAGAGATAGAGCCCGTGGATATCCTCAGGTTGCCATGAAACGGTCTGGGCGATCTGGCCAATCTTGGAGTCAACAATCTGGGAAAAGTATCCCTGGCGATACAGGAGGCTGATGGCGACCACAGGAAGCTTGCAGTCTGCAAAACTCTTGAGGGTGTCACCTGCAAGAACCCCCAGGCCGCCGCTGTAGGTGGGTATCTTTTCCGGCCCCTGGAAAAGTTTTTTGATAAAACCTTTCAGTCTGCTATCCATTGAGCTGGTGCTTTCAAGGTCAATCAACCTTTGCTTTACCGGATTATACACATCGGGGTCGGCGCCAATCTCCATGGAGATGTAGGCGACTGAGTTTCCTGAAGGCGCGGTCAGATTGGCCCAGACCTCATCCAGTACCTTCTGGCGGATACCAAAAAAGGTGCCAAATTGATTGGAGGCGATCAGGGTGTGAATGTTGGCGGGGGTAATGTCCTGGCTTGTATGGGGCATGGTTTGTTGTTTGAGTTATAGATGTTTGAGGTCGGGAAGAGGCGCCGGTTATCTGTTCAGAATGGTTTGGTGCATCTCTTGCAGATATTTGTATATGTAGAAGGGTAGGCATTATTTTTCAAGAAAAAACCGTTTTGAGTGAAAGATCATGAATAAGACCTGTTTCATTTTTTTTCAAGGGGGTGTATATTCGGCAACATGTATGAGGAGTCCTTTTTTTAGGGGCATAAAAATAAAAAACAGTAGGAAGAGAAGGTGCGTAAAATGAAGAAGATGGAGAGAGTGTTATCAGTTGTCCTTGGCTTAACGATGTTGACCTTGGTTGGTTGTGCTGACAAGGAAAAAAAGAAGTGCGATGATCCCAATGCCGGGCAGGCGGCCAACACTCAAGAATCATTGGATTCAGAGCCCATCGGAATCATGGAAGGTCGGACCTCTGGGCCCATGTTGCCTCTCTATTTTGACTTTGACTCCTCTGCTGTTCGTCCGGATCAGACAGTTCGCATGGACGGGAATGCCAGCTTCCTGAAATCAAAACCTGTTAAGATCAGGATTGAAGGTAACTGCGATCCCCGTGGTACCCAGGAATACAATATGGCCCTTGGTGAGCGTCGTGCCCTGAGTGCCCAGAAATATCTGGCCGACAAGGGTGTTTCCAAAGACAACATGACCACTATCAGTTATGGCGCCGAGCAGCTTTTGTTGCAGGGGCATGATGAGTTGTCTTGGGCCCAGAACCGACGAGCTGATTTTGTTATCGTGAAGTAAAAGTTATCATCAAGATGATAATGTTGTCATGGATGCCATGAACAGCATTATCATCCTCGTAGGTTAAGAGCAAACAAGAGGAATAAAATGAGAGTAAGACCCATGCTTTTTGTTGGACTGTTGTTGGCTGTGGTCAGTTTTTTCGGCCAGAATGTTTCTGTTGCCAGTGCTGCCGAGTTAAAGATTGGTGTGATGAATGTTCAGAAGGTGCTCCTTGAGTCTGCTTCCGGGAAAACAGCCAAAATTGCGTTTGAGGCCAAGGCCAAAGAACTGAAGTCAAAATTCCAGACTGAAGAGAACGCCTTGACTGCCATGCAGCAGGAGATTGAAAAAAAGAGTTCTGCCTGGAGTGCTGAGAAGAAAGAGGCCCAGGTTCGCGAGTATCAGAAAAAAGGGCGTGAATTTCAGGCCAAGACCGAGGATGCCCGTTTTGAGCTCAAACAATTGCAAGACAAAGAGTTGGAGCCTATCCTGAAGACCATGCAGGGAGTTGTTGATGCCTATGGCAAGCAAAACGGATACACCGTGATTCTTGATTCCAAGATTGGAGTCATTTATGCTAACAGTGCTATTGATGTCAGTACTGATTTGACCAAGGCACTTGATCAGGCAATGATGAAAAAGTAATTTAGGATCCGTAGCACAATAGTTTTATCGTTTTGTTTACGGATTATTAAGCCGTTACGAAATGATTTGTCTGTTTGCAACGGCTTAGATTTGTGCATTGGAAAGTGTGTGATACGCACAGATGTATGTGTGTGAAATGAAACGATGCGAGGGGTCTCCATAGAGGGAACCTTTCGCATCGTTTTTTTGTTTAGAAGTCGTTATGAGATAGATAACTTGGTCTTTTATAATCTTACGGTTCATTATGCTGTTTTGGATATACCTCCGGCCATTTTATTTAGGAGCCGTTACGAAATAACATGGCCATTTATATCGATTTCGTTACGGCTCCTTATGCCGCTTCCAGCAATCAATTGGCCATGTTATTTGTTTACAACGGCTTATTTACAACTGCTTAGGAATTGGTATGAATACCCTCACCAAAGAATCTTATCGTCTCTGGTCAATGCTGCCTTGATGCAACCGCTTGAATTTATAAAACATACCCCGAAGACAAATTGCGGGAAATGTGGATATGGTGCCTGTCTGGCCTTTGCGGCAGCGGTAACCAAAGGCGGAGAAGATCCCGGGAAGTGCCCTTATGTGGACGTAAAAGGGCTTGGCGATGAGTTTGCCAGGGCAAGTCGGGGAAGCGGTGGACTGTCCGGGGTGGCGGGGCTGTTGGATGAAAAAGATAAGGCCCTGGTTGCGCACTTAAAAAATAAGGTCAGGACGATCAACTTCTCCTCGGCCGCGCCGCAATTAGGATGTGAGTGGTCAGGCCTCAAAGCGGATCTTCTACGTTTTCGGTATCTGGGGCGCGATGTTACCCTCTCGGTTGCCGGGGTGTTTTTCAGTGGTAAGGATGGTGAATATACAGTTGAAGATCCCCGTGATCAAATCCTTCTCTATAATTATGTTTATTATGGTGGGGGTGACCCCCTCACTGGGGTTTGGGTGGGGATGGAGTCCTTGCCCAACTCCATTTCCAAGGTACGTACCTTGCGGGTCTATTGTGAGGATCGAATTGCCGGCCTTTTTTGTGGCCGGGAGGATCTGCTGCGAAAATGTGCGGCCAAGATCGATGGGGTAGTGCAGGATGACCAGGGGCAAAGCTGCTCCGTAGTCTTGCAAATAGCGGTGCTGCCGCGCTTGCCGATGCGGCTTCTTTTTTGGGATGAAGAGCGTGAAGAGGGCTTTCCCTCTCGGGTCAAGATCCTTTATGACCAACAGGTGTTGAGCGTTTTAGATATCGAATCTCTGGTCTTTGCCTCGGAACGGTTGGCTGAACGCTTAGGGGAGTTGATGGAGACGATGGAGTTGGAAGGGTGAATAATCATTTAGGGGCCATTATGAAATATGTAGTGTTTTTTGCTTATTTTATTATGGCCCCTTATGCTGCTTATGGAATTGAAACGGAGTAATTAATTTTGAACGACGGCTTAGTGAAATATGTACCCAAGTTTGCCGGAACCCGGATCTTGGTGATTGGTGATATCATTGTCGATCATTTTATCTGGGGCACGGTCAGCCGGATCTCGCCTGAGGCCCCGGTACCGGTGGTAAATGTAACCAGGGAGGAGATGCTGTTGGGCGGTGGCGCCAATGTCCTTCATAATATCTATTCCCTGGGTGGCACGGCAACGCTGTGTGGTATTGTTGGTCAGGATGAAATGGGGGGCCGTTTGCGGCAATTACTGGCTGAGCTTGGGGCTTCCTGCCGGGGGCTTGTTACCGGGAAGCGGCCGACCACGGTCAAGACCCGGGTAGTGGCGCATGGTCAGCAGGTAGTTCGTTTTGATCGGGAGCAGGTAGGTGTCCCTTCTGAGCAAACCATTGATGCGATGTTCGATTTTATTGACCGGAACCTGGGCGATTTTGATGTGGTGATTGTCTCTGATTATTATAAAGGGGTTATCTCACAAGCCCTGATGAGCCATCTGCTCCAACGGGTGCGGGAAGTGGAGCAGGAGAGTGGCCGTAAGATTCCAGTGGTAGTTGATCCCAAGCCTGACCAGCCTTCCAGGTTTGTCGGGGCAACCATCATCACCCCTAATCATCTGGAGGCAGAGAAAATGTCGGGCCTGCAGATCGTAAGTGATCAGGATCTGATCCAGGCGGCCGAGATCCTGCGGGATAAATTTTCCTGTGAAGCGGTCTTGATTACCCGTGGTGAGGCCGGGATGGCCCTGCTTGCGGCGGGCCAAGACATCGTTACTATTCCCACCATGGCCCGCGAGGTCTTTGATGTGACGGGGGCCGGGGACACGGTGATTGCCACACTGGCCTTAGGGCTTGCGGCCGGGGCCACGTTTTTCGAGGCGGCGACCTTGGCCAATGTGGCCGCCGGGATTGTGGTGGGCAAGATTGGAACCGCGACGGTAAGTGGTGAAGAGCTTCTGGCCGAGCTGCATGGAGAGCATCTCTCCTGAACACTACGATTTATCTACGAAAGACAAAAGGTTGCAATTTGTTTTTTTTTTCAGATTTATAAAAGAGGTCGAAATGGCTTGTAAGAGTATGACTGGTTTTGGCCGAGCTGAGGTTGCGTCTGGTGGCCGGGTATGGATGGCGGAGATCCGGTGTGTCAATAATCGTTATCTTGATCTGAAGATCAAGATGCCCTCTGGCTATGGTGTACTTGAGGAACGGGTACGCAAGAAAGTGGGCACGTTTCACCAGCGGGGGCGTGTTGATCTGTTATTGGCAGTGAATGGTGATTCTTCTGATCTGGTAAAGATACAGGTAAACCTGGAGTTGGTTCGGGCCTATAAACTGGCCCTGTCCCAGATTGCGCACGAATTAGACACGGTGGCCATACCCGATCCGGCCTTTATCGCCTCTCGTCCCGAGGTACTGGCTCAGAAACAGGAGAATGAGGATGTAGAGACGCTCTGGCCGATTCTGGAGCAGGCCCTTGATCAGGCCCTTGTTGGTTGTGATGTCATGCGTCAGCAGGAAGGGAACGCCTTGGTTCGTGATCTTTTGGCTCGCTTGCAGGTGTTTACCCAGACCATTTCCCGGATCGAGGCGGGTATTCCTGAGTTGCTTCAACAACGTGAGCAGCTCTTGGCTGAACGCCTGCAAAAACTGCTGGGAAATGTTCAACTTGATGCCCAGCGCCTCTGTCAGGAGGTGGCGATTCTTGCCGATAAAACTGATGTCACCGAAGAGATTGTCCGGCTGCAAAGTCATATCGTCCAGTTTCAGTCCTTTTTGAACGAGGAAGAGGCCGTCGGCCGCAAGCTGGATTTTCTCCTCCAGGAATTTTTGCGTGAGGTCAATACCATTGCCTCCAAGATCAACGACGCGGCCATCGCCTATCTCGCGGTGGAGTTGAAGAGTGAACTGGAGAAGATGCGGGAACAGATTCAGAATATTGAGTAGCGGCGAGTAGCGATGATGATATTAGTAGATGCTAAGGGTTTGAAGATATGAAACTTCTTAATATAGGTTTTGGCAATACGGTTTCCATCGAGCGGATCATTGCCGTGATCAATGCCGGCTCTTCGCCATCAAGAAAGTTGAAAGAGCTGGCCAAGGAAGCGGGTAAGCTCATTGATGTGACCGAGGGGAGACGCACCCGTTCCATGCTGGTGATGGACTCTAATCATCTGATCCTTTCCTCGGTGCAGCCCGATACCATTGGTCAGCGAATGGCCGTGCTCGACGCCGAATATCATCTTGCCGAGTATCAGCAGTTGCAGAAACAGGAGAAAAAGGACGAATCATGAACACCGGAATTTTGTTTATCCTCTCGGCGCCATCCGGGGCTGGCAAGACCACCCTGTTAAAGCGGGTGATGGCGGATCTGCCAGGCCTGGCCTTTTCGGTGTCCCATACGACTCGGGCGCCGCGGGTTGGGGAACAGGAAGGGCTGGATTATTATTTTGTCAGCCGCAGTCAGTTTGAGGCCATGCGTGAGCAGGGCCTCTTTCTGGAGTGGGCCGAGGTGCATGGGAATCTCTATGGAACCAGTAGGCCCGCAGTTGTCGCCCAGTTGGAGGCCGGACTTGATGTCGTGCTCGATATTGATGTCCAGGGGGCGGCCATTATTCGAGACTCGGCGGCCATTCCCGCAGTCTCGCTCTTTATCAGCCCTCCCTCTTTAGCGGAATTGGAGCGACGGCTGCGGGGCAGGGAAACCGACAGTGAAGAGACGATCTGCCTTCGTTTGCAGAACGCTCGTGAAGAGATGCGGGCTGCGGTTGATTATGAGTATCTGATAGTCAATGATGATCTGGAGCAGACTATTGATACCCTGCGGGCCATTGTCATTGCTGAGCGTAGCCGAGGGCATCGTCTGCCTACCGGGCAATCTATTGAACTCCTGAGTGCACTATGAAAGAGAAGAAAGTTGAGAAACAGGGACAGAGTAGTCGTACGCTTCGCCTCGATGAAGACCTGCTCTGGGGTACGCATCCGGTTTTTGAGGCCTTGCAGCAAGAGCCGGAGCGGATCAGCGAGGTCATTCTCCATGCGGATCGGAAAGGAAGTAAACGGGAAGAGATTATTGAGCTGGCCAAAGGGGCGGGGATAAAGCTTTCTTTTGTCGCCTCAATTCACTTGACCGGCACGGATGCTGCCCAGGCTCGTCATCAAGGGGTGGTGGCCAAGACCCGCCAGACCTCCTTGCTCCCCTTTGAGACCCTGCTTGATAACTTTGCCGCAGGGGTTGGGCGTGGTGAGTCGCCGCGACTGATTATCCTTGATTCCATGCAGGACCCGCATAATCTGGGGGCGATTATCCGTTCTGCCCATGCCTCGGGCATGAACGGGGTCTTGATCACCCGGGAACGTTCTGCCCCTTTAGGTGGGACTGCCGCCAAGTCCTCGGCCGGGGCCATGTCCCATATCGACATCTGCCAGGTGGTAAACTTGGCCACCGCCCTGCAGAAATTAAAGAAGGCCGGGGCCTGGATCTTTGGGGCAGTAAAGGATGAGGCCGCCCAGTCTATCTATAAAACAGATTTTAACCTTCCGGCCTGTGTGGTGGTTGGCAGCGAAGGCCAGGGAATTAGACCCCTGGTGCGCCAGCAGTGCGATGTCCTGATCTCCATCCCCATGGAAGGAAGTCTGGATTCCCTGAACAGTTCCGTTGCCGCCGGGGTGATTATGTTTGAGATGCTCCGGCAGAGAGGCGAATAAGAAAAGCCTCTTGCACTGCGTTACAGTGTTGCAAGAGGCTTTTTTATAGCTGAAGTTTTTTTCTCATTTCACTTTGCATTGACGCCGGCACCATCGTCGGCTCACTGCTCCTCATCGTACTTTTATCCGTACTGCTTCGTCGCCGCTTGCTTGCCTTCTCGGTGTCAACGTCAATGATGTTTCTTGGAATCAGTTCCCCACTTTCAACTGTCCGCCCTTGCCCAGCCCGCCCTTGACCTCTTGAGCCCGGTAGTTTCGCAGGGACCGGACGATGTTGTTGTAGGCATCCATAAAGGCGGCGGCAATGACCTTGCCTTGGGGGGTGTTGGTGTAGCCACCCAGTCCTGCGCCGCCTGCCACGTTTCCGGCCCCACCGAATACACTGCCAAATCCGCCGATGTCGGTCTTGGAGGCACTGCCTTCAGCGGCGGCGATCTGCACACTGGAACGGTTGTCGATCATGGTCAACAGGGCACTGGCCTCACGGGTCTTGGTGTTGGCGCCGACTGAACTGGCAAGTGCGCCGGCATGGCCGCCAATCATCCCGCCAACAACTGATCCCACCGTACCAGACATCCCGCCGGTATCTTCACTGAACACAATTTCCGGAGAAAGACCATAATCGGAGGAGACCATCTGGCCTTTGCCGAAGTTGCTGCCTTGACGCATCTCGCCGGATTGTTGCAGGTCCCGCTCCCGGTACATGGCATTCATGCCGGCCGCGCCTCGCTCCACCACCACAAAACAGTTGGATTGCTGGATTAAGAGACGCAGAAGATTGGAGGTGGGTGGAAGATGGTATTCGCCGGTCAGAATAGTGTACCAGCCGGCAGACTGATTTTCGATCAAGGAGATGGTACCCAGCGGCTCGGCGCATTTTTCCAGGGCAGAGCTTTCACCGCTGGTGGAACTGCCTGCGGCGCCGCCGGTGGCCATGGTTTTAGCGCTTTGACTGCCCATCTGCATACCGGTATCGACGCAGGAGGAAGAGAGGAGTGCGATGGCGGCAAGGCTGATTAGAGAGAGTCTGGCGATTTTCATTGGTGCCTCCGTTGATGATGTGATTCCTTGAATTGTTATTACCCTTGAAAAATACCAATGTACTTCAAAAATGGTATTCTACCGTCGAGGGAAAATCAACAGGAAAATGAGAAATCATTATCATTCCTGTTTAGCTTTGTGTCGAGTGTTTTGGTAGTCTGCCGTTGTTTACAATAAGTGTAACATCGAATGAAGCGACCGGCATAATGAACCGTAATAAAATGGTTATTTTGAACGGCTCCTAAGTTTTTCCTGGAGCAACGCCCCCAGGCTGCCGACGGCATCTTCCTGTTTCTTTACAGGTTTTGCTGAAAGGAATTTCTTATATTCATCCTTTTCTGCCGTTTCTTCGGATTCGCTGCTCACATAATCAGTTGGGGCCAGACTGATCTTGCGGGTCTCGTTGTCAATTCCCTCCACCTTGACTTCAATCTCCTGTCCTTCTTCCAATGCCTCACGAGGGTGATGGATGCGGCGGCCTCCGCCAAGTCTGGAGATATGAATCAGGCCGTCAATGCCTGGAGCGAGGGTGACAAAGGCTCCAAAGGTGGTCAGGCGGGCGACGGTACCGGTATGGATTGTTCCCTCGGTAAAGGATTCTCGTACCGCGTCCCAGGGGTTGGGCAGGGTCTCTTTGAGGCTTAAGGTGATGCGTCCGGCCGGCCAGTCCAGTTTTTTGATCACGGCGGTGACCTCCTGGCCGATGGCGAGATGTTCCTTGATATCCTCGACCCGGCTCCAGCCGATCTCGGAGATTGGGATCATGCCGTCGACGCCGCCAAGATCAACGAAGGCCCCGAAATCGCGGATGGAGGTGATGGTTCCCTGGACGGTTGCGCCTTCGGCCAGGCTTTCCTGCAAGGCCTCTTTCTGTTGCTCCCGTTCCTGTTCAATAAGGGCCCGGGCCGATACCACGATATTGCGGCCATTTTCTTCAAAGCGGGTGATAAGGAAGGTCATGGTGCGGCCGGTGTAGGTGGCGCCGGCATCATCAACCCGGTGGATTCCCATCTGCGAGTAGGGGCAGAAGGCGCGGACCGAGCCGCCTAAGGTGATGTCAAAGCCGCCCTTGATCTCTTCCTTGACCAGGCCTTCCACCGGGATGCCGTTGCGCCAGGCCTCTTCCAAGTGGGCGGCGTTCTTGCCGCCGCCTATCTTGATGGTGAAGATCTGGGCGCCGCCTGCCGATTTGAGGAAATAGACCTCTACCTGATCGCCGATAGTCGCGGTCATCTCGCCATCTTTGTTGACGAGTTCCTCCCGGTTAAGAATCCCTTCATTCTTGCCGCTCACATCAAGAAAGACCGAGTTGCCGGCAAGGCCGACAATGGTCGCGGTTATTTTCTGGCCTGGTTCGAGGTGGCGCAGGGCCTTTGCTGAACTTTCCTGGAACAGATCGGCGAAACTTGCTTCGGTTGCTTCCTGATTCATGGGGGAATGCCTTATGTAGGTAGATGTTGAGATGATAAGAAGAGCTGATTGCTCAGGATTTTAGGCTGAAGACTGAAGTATAGCAATGATTATACCTTCGTTGCCCCTGAAATTCTTCAACCTGATTATCTGAACAATTATATTACCATCAAAAAGAAGAAAGTTGAAAAGAAAAACAGGATTAGGGGGAGGAGATGGGAATTGCCAGGGCCAGAATTCGTGTCCCTTCCTGGAACAGGAGGTGTTTTGCCGTCAGATCGGCCAAGAAATCATGCAGGGCCTGGGGCGGGATGGCCGGGAATTGTTGGGCCAGTTTCTTTTTTTCCCTTATCTTCTGGCAAAAGAGATAGATCTCCCGGGATGTCCCGCGTAATCGATGGTGCAGGCAGGGGGCGCTGAGCTGTTCCTGGCGGATAATGAGAAAGGAGCCGCCGTCGCGGTAACTCAGCGGGGGGAGGCAGCGCGTATTACCTTTCATGTCGCGTCTGGCGTGAAAGGCCTGCCATTGGGCGATTTTTTTGTTTACCGGCTGCCACAGTCGACGTTGGGAGACCCTTTCGCCTCGATAATCCTTGATCAGCATCTCCATGCCGGCCAGCAGCTCTGGGGGAAAAAGGCTGCGGTTTTTGGGATGCTGGGTTATCGCCGCAATACCAAATTTTTTGGGAGTATTGCAGATCGGCGAGCCATGTCCCAGGAAAAAAGAGGCCCCGCTCAGCGGGGTAAAGGGCAGGACAAAGTCCAGGGTATATAAGGTCTCTGCCACTTCTTCCGCGGTGCTGCCGGGAAATTCGGTGATCAGGTTGCCGTCAAGCCGCATGGCGCAGGCCAGGGCGTATTTCATGGTCGCGATATTGTCCATGACCGAGGTGCCCTTTTCCATCCTGGCCAGCAGGCTGGAGGAGAGCGCCTCAATGCCAACCTGGATCGAAGAAAGACCGCCTTGCCGGTAGGCGGCCAGCGTGTCGCCATTGGTGATCACCCGGATCTCGGCGAAGAAATCGTAGTCGATCTTGGTTGCGGCCATGGTCTGAAAAAAGAGGTCTGCTTCTTTGGGGGGCAGGGCGTTATCGGTAAAGGTAAAGTCCAGGCAGCCATGGCGCAGGGATTGCTCGCTGACCTCGCGCGCCACCTTGTCGCTCTGTTTCCAACGGTACCCCTGCCATTGCAGGTTGAGGTTGCAGAAGGTGCAGCGGTTCCACCAGCAGCCTCGGGAAAATTCCAGGGGGAGGACGGGGATGAAGGGCTGGTCAGGGAGGGTGGCCCGCATCTCTTGGAAATAGGGGGTGTAATCAGGGCTTGGCAGGTGGTTGAGATCAGTGATCCCAAGGCAGGGACTTGCGGCAGAAGATCGTGGCCGCCCTCGCAGGATGATTTGCGGGGGGAGGGTCTTGGGGTCTTTGTGCTGTCGCAGGCAATGGCAGAGCTGGCTTAGGGCATCTTCTCCTTCTCCGGAGATCACATAGTCAAGCTGAGAGAAGGTGTGAAGAAGAGAGGCGCCCATAGCCCCGACACAGCCAGATCCCCCCGCGACAATGGTGAGGGTGGGATGCTGTTGTTTGATGCGTTTGGCGGCGGCAAGGGACGCGAGTAACTGATTGAAGCAGATGGAAAATCCGATCAGGTGAAAGCTGGCGAGATCGAGGCTGGCCAGCCATTGATCAAGGGCCTGGTCAAGGAGCTGGACGGTCTGATCAAAATCAAGTCTGCGGAGCAGGCTGTTGCCTTGGCAGCTCTGTTTGAAGAGTCGGGCCGCTTGCGGTCGCTGCTCGGGAAAGAGCAGGGGGCTGTAGAGGGCCTCTCCCGCCCAGCTGTTCCGGGAGAGATGGTGATAGGTCTCGGTACCAAGAGCGTTGGCCACCTGGAGGTAGGGGTGGAGGGTGTGGGTCTGGATGACGTCATCTTGGTCGAGCCAGGCCTTGAGGGCGCCTAATTGAATCGAAGGCCGATTGAAGATCGACCAGGGCATGGAGATCAGGGCGACGCGAAATTTATCTTCTTGTGGTGGTTTTTCTTGAGACGCCATCATTGATAGATGATTTCTGTCCCCTCGGGCGGGGTAAAGGTGAACAGGGTCTCCATGGCCTTGGGGTCATCAGTGTTCAGGGTGTTGACCTTCATATTGCTCAAGGTCAGGGAGGTACGGGTGTCAAAATGATCGAGGATATCTATACGCTGGATCATGGAGTCCGGGGTCACCCAGAGATGGATCTCGCTGACCTGAGATTGTTTTTCCTTAGGTGTGAGTTTGATGACCTTATATTTGCCGGTATCCTCTTTGCCTGGGGTAAAATCAGGGCTGGGGGCTGCGATGGAGAAATCCTTGAGCAGGTTGCCCGAGCCGGTGAAAAAGGAGTAGGTGATATCGTTGCGCATGGTCTCTGCCGGGCTGACGATCATCTGTTCGAGTTTGGCAAAGTACATGGAAAAATCGATGCCATCGCTGACCAGGATCTGCTTTTCCGGACTGGTGTAATCCCAACGCATCTTGCCGCTGATTCCGGGCGCGCCCACCGGCTTTTTGTCTTTGACAAACCAGGCGGAGCCGCTCGCCTGTTGCGCCCGACCACTGAGTTCCCCTTCGGTATTCTGGTTGAAATCAAAGGCGAGGCTTTTGATCTGGTCATAGGTCTGTTGCAGCCGGCGGGCGATATCCTCCGGGGATTCGGCGTGGGAGGTGACAGGTAACAGCAGACAAATGACCGAGGTGGAGAAAAGCAAGAGCAGGAGCGTGCGGGTCACAGCGGATATCTGGTTCAGAAAGGGTTGCATGGGGTTCATGTGAGGATCAGCTCCAGGGGGCGTGCAAATATTTTGCGAGCGACGGTCTGCGCGGAATCGGTCAGGTCGGAGACATAATAGCGGTGGGTGGTGGTGCCTTCTTCGGCCCGGGTGACCAGTTTCGGCTGTTCGGTCAGTAGGTCGCGGACATAGTTTGCGGTCTCTACCGAGGAGTCAATGAGATTGACTCGTTTGCCCACCCGGGCCTGGATCAGTGTCTTAAGCAGGGGGTAGTGGGTACAGCCCAGCACCAGGGTATCGATTTGCTTGTCCTTCAAGGGATGCAGGTAGCGCCTGATGATCATCTTGGTCTCCTGCTTGTTGGTCCATCCTTCTTCCACCAGCGGCACGAGCAGCGGACAGGCCTCGGAAAAAACCTGGAAATCTGGCCGCTGGCCGCCGATGGTCTCTTCGTACACCCCGCTTCTGATGGTGGCCCTGGTGCCAATGACTCCAATCCGTCCTGTTTTGGTGGTGGCAATGGCCTTGGTTGCGGCCGGGGTGATCACCTCAATGATAGGTACCTTAAATTCCCGGCGCAAGGCCTCTGTGGCCACGCTTGAGGCCGTGTTGCAGGCAATGATGATGATCTCCGCCCCGGCCTTGAGCAGAAACTCGGTGTTGCGCAGGGAGTAGTCGGTGATGGTCGCAGCGCTTTTAGAACCATAGGGGGTGCGGGCGATGTCGCCAAAATAGACGATGGAGTAATCGGGCAGCAGTTGTTCTACCGCCCGTGCCACCGTCATGCCGCCAATGCCTGAATCAAAGATGCCGATCATGGGAAAGGGTTACTTCTTTTTGTATAAAAGGTGACAAGGGAAAGAACCATTATGAGAAAACCTCCCCCTTTATACCAGAAACAGGAGAAAACAACAATGTTGATGGCTCTTGACGTGATTGCTTGGCTGGTATAGTTTGATTGGCGAATATCTTGACAATCAAACTATATGGCTGTACTTTTTAACCTTCTCAAGGGGCAGGTAGTCTAAAGGACATTTTTTCACAGAGAGGTTTCCGATGCGTACTCATTCAATTGAACCCTGGCAGCACCAGCATGATTTTGCGGTTATAGAGGAGCAGGGCGAGCGACGAACCCGGCAGGTGCTGATCCTGACCGCTATTACCATGCTGCTGGAGGTGGCGGCAGGCCTGGCCTCCGGCTCCATGGCCCTGCTGGCCGATGGCTGGCACATGGGCACCCATGTGGCCGCCTTCATGATCGCGATATTTGCCTATCGGTATGCCCAGCGCCATGCCGACAACAAGGATTTTGCCTTTGGCACCGGCAAGGTCAGTGTGCTTGGAGGTTTTACCAGCGCCATTGTCCTGCTTGTGGTTTCCCTGCTCATGCTCATTGAGTCGGGTCAGCGATTGCTGGCCCCGCAGGCCATCCATTTCAATGAGGCCCTGGCTGTGGCTGTCCTGGGGCTTGCGGTCAATATCGCCAGCGCTTTTCTCCTTCGTGAGCATCATGACCATGATAACCACGGTGACCATAACGACGACCATCACGACCATCACCACCACCATGATCATAATCTCAAGGCGGCCTATCTGCATGTCCTGGCCGATGCCTTGACTTCGGTTCTTGCCATTGCCGCCTTGATTCTCGGTAAATATCTGGGCTGGAATTGGCTTGATCCCGTTATCGGGATCGTTGGCGCAATGGTTATTGGTCGCTGGGCCTATGGTCTGTTGCGGGAAACGGGATTTATCCTGCTCGACGGCAGCATGGAGGCCAAAGAGCTTGCGGCCATCAAAGAAAAAATTGAGGGGGCGTTGGACAACCGGATTGCCGATATGCATGTGTGGAGGGTGGGGCCGGCGGATTTTGCGGCCATTATCTCCATTGTCACCCATCACCCGCAGAAGATGGACTATTACAAGGGATTACTGGAGGATTTTACAGAGATTAGCCATTTGACCATAGAGATGAATGTCTGCGAGGAAGAGTCATGTCTGTTCCGTTAACCACTATTGAAAAAATTTCTCATCAGCTTGTTGAATTCTATGAAAAAATGTCATTCTGGGAGCAGGATGTGCTGAGGAGCTCCGGGCTTTCCACGGCCCAGATGCATACCCTTGAGATCGTTGGTCATGGTGTCTCCCTGCGGATGAAGGAGTTGGCCGGAAAGATAGGCGTGACCACCGGTACCCTTACGGTGATGGTTGACCGGCTGGAGGAGCAGGGTCTGCTCAAAAGAACGCCCCATGAGACGGATCGCCGGTCCTGGCTGATTGAGCTGACAGAGAAAGGGCAGGCGCACTTTAGCCAGCATCATCAGTACCATCTGCGGCTTACTGAAGAGATCACCGCCACCTTGTCCCGCGAGGAACAGGAGCTGTTCACCGCCATTCTGGAAAAGATTGTCGGGAGGATGTGAGGGAGGGGTTAGCCCCTTTCATTCTTTCTGACAGCTGGGGCAGAAATAACTTGCCCTGCCGCTTATCTGGATCTTTTCAATAGGTGATCCGCACTGGTGGCAGGGCTGATTGT
This sequence comes from Desulfobulbaceae bacterium UBA2276, assembly GCA_002347085.1. GTDB lineage: Bacteria > Desulfobacterota > Desulfobulbia > Desulfobulbales > Desulfocapsaceae > UBA2270. Next base: position 47,034 of record DDWW01000008.1, read on the forward strand.
TGCGGCCATAGACCTTGAATTGCATCTGAAAGTAGCCGCTCTCCCCGCTGGCATTGATAAAATCGCTGATGGTGGAGCCGCCGCAGGCAATGGCCTCGGTCAGGATCCGGCGGGTCAGGTGGATGACTCGCTGCCAGTCGCTCTCGCCGAGGGTGCATGCCGGGGTGGCGGGATGGATGCCGGCGGCCATCAGGACCTCGTTGGCGTAGATGTTGCCGATGCCTGCCACTATCTTGGCGTCCATGAGAAAGGTCTTGATCGGCTGCTGTCCGCGTCCAGCAAGGGCCATAAAATGGGCAGGGGTGCAGCGTTTGCTGAAGGGTTCCGGCCCGGTGTCCGCAAAAAAACCGGATTCCATTGTCACCGCCTGTTCCGGGGTCAACAGCCAGACACCGCCAAAACGTCTGGTGTCGTTGAGGCGCAGTTCCATACCATTGTCCAGATGCCAGCAAACATGATCATGGATCTTGAGCGGGGATTGCTGGGGGAAGATGCCCAGGTTGCCGGTCATCCCCAGATGGATGATGAGCAGTGTTTCATCTCCGGTGCTGATGAGCAGGTACTTGGCCCGTCGCGTAACGGACGTGATCGTCTGGCCGCAGAGCACTTCGTTCATAGCGATCTGGGTGGGTTTGTGGCGGAGCGGTTTGGAGCTGGTATGGACACTGGTGATGCTTTGGCCCGTCAAGTGCGGACGCAATCCTTGGCAGATGACTTCGACTTCCGGGAGTTCAGGCATAGTTTATTCCGGGGCTGGGTTGAGGGGGGATGATACACAGACCGATGCCATAGCCCTGGTGGAGACCGACCACCACCTGGAATTGACAGTGAGAGGCGCAGGATTCCTGGTGGCCTCCATGATAATCTAAGGTGAAGAGGCAGGCAGCCAGGGTATCTGTGGTGGGCGAGACGGCTTGCGGGATCTGCTCGATATGGGTCAACACGAGGTCAAGGAACCCGGGCATGTGGTCAAAAAGGGCGCCTTTTTTGACCGCCTCTTTGGCGGCCCAGAGCAGGGCGAGGTGCTGGGGTGGGGGTAATTTGTCGAAAGAGTGGAGTCCTTGTCCAAGGATCTTCTCCTCAACTCCCGTGCAGAAGCGTTCCTTGACCCGAATCAGGGTCTCGCTTACGGCCTGGATATCAACGCCGCAGGGACTGGAGGCGGCCACGGCCAGGGCATACCCCCTGGAGTGGGAGATCGAGATATGGGGGAGGCCCTGATCTGCCGGCAGGGCCGTGTACTCCAGGGAGGGGCGGCCCGAGGTCGCTGTTATGATCTGGAGCTGCGAGATCCGCTTGGTTGCCGGTAGTGTCTGCTTCCCATACCTGTCGTCCAGGTATTGCATGGCTGCCTGTTTGGCGCAGATCCTGCCGCCGAGCCATTCAAGGTGTCTTTTTTCATGGTGTAAAGATTGTAATCGTTTCTGCTCGTCTTGGTGCAACCAGTCCGCACTGATCTCCTTTTCCTTGTCGTGGGCGATAACCGTGCGTAAGCACTCAAGGTCCAGCAAGGCCGTCTGCAGATGCGCCCAGGCAAAGCAGTTGTTGATACTCATAACAAAGGGGTCGGGGAGGGATGAAAAGTGCATATCCTGATAGTGAGTGTCTGAAGGGGCCATGGGCAGAGAAATAATTCTTTGCAATTTCAACTCATCCTGCTAAAACGGAGCAGGATGAGGGGCTTGAGTGTTGGTGCTATTCGCACTGATTTTCTGTTGTTCTTTTACCTTCTATTGGAAAAAGATATGGGTATTGGGCTCAATATGACCGGCTATGATCTGGTGATCGCCGCTATTTTTGTTTTTTTTATGGCTCGGGGTATCTGGGTTGGACTTTTGGGCCAGGTGACAGTGATTGTGGCCCTCTATGTCGGCTATCTTGTTGCCGGACAGTATCATGACAAACTTTTCCCGTTTTTGCGAGGGGTTTCCGAAAACCCCCAGGTGGTGTTTCTGTTGGCCTATGCCATCGTCTTTGCCTGCACCTATATGCTGACCATGCTTGCCGGCAAGGGCTTGACCGGGGTAATGCAACTGACCATTGCCGGTTGGTTTGATAAGGTGCTGGGCGCCATCTTTGGCGCGGTGAAAGCCCTGATCATTACTATCCTCCTCCATATGCTCCTCACCACCTTTCTGGCCGCCGATACCCCCCTGTTGCGCCAGTGTAAGCTCTGCCCGTATCTATCCCAGGCCATGACCCTGTCTCAACAGGTGATTAAGGATGACAAGGTGCGCCAGGCCTTTCAGCAGAAGAAGGCAGCCATCTCGGAGAAAATGGTGGCCCCTCCGGTGGTGATGGTTGAGAAGCAGGACGCACCTGTTGCCCCGGTCGCGCCGCCCGTCGTACCCCCGTCCGCGGAACCGCCGCCGGTGCCAAAAAAATTGGATAAGCAGGCCCCTGCCAAGCCGTCATCTGCGGTACAGTGAGGCTAATTTCTGCAAGGGGATCCGGGCGTAATAACCAAGGATCACCAACTGGTTGATCAGGGTGGTGCGGATGACCCCCAGACGATTCCAACGCCTTGCCGAGGTGGTTACACTCTGGGGCAGGGTGGTGATCCGGCCTTCCTTGCGGGCCCTTTTGATAAAGATGAAGTCCTCCATGATCGGGGCCTCCGGGAACCCGCCTAATCGCAGGAAATCATCACGACGGATGAAGATGCCCTGATCGCCATAGGGAAGCTGCAGGAGGCGTGAGCGCAGATTGGCCAGGAGGGTGATGCACTTTAACGGCAGGCCTGCATTTTTGACCGAGAGACTGAAGGCCCCGGCCAGGGTGGATGTGGTGTTGAGACAAGCCAGGAGCGGCCCGGTAAAGTCTGAAGGCAGCTCTGTGTCGGCATGAAGAAAGAGCAGGATCTTGCCCTTTGCTGATCTGGCCCCATGGTTGAGCTGTCCGCCGCGGCCAGGATTGCAGCTCTCGACTCGAAATCCACTGCTGCGGGCCAGGGGCACGGTCTGGTCACGGCTGCCGCCATCGACAATGATGACCTCGCCTGCCAGCAGCGGGAGTTTACCCCAGTTGCCGACCTGGGTTTCTTCATTGAGGGTGGGGATGATGATCGAAATATCTGAGGTCTGCAGGGGTGTCGATGTCATGGAGTTGAGCCAGGGTGTGGCAGCGCAGTTGGTGCTGTTCTGCCCGTGATTTGGTGAGGGTATAAACATCATCCGTGCTCCAGGGGATATCCTGGAACAGGGAATGACAGATAATGTCTGCGCTTTCCTGACGCACTCCGATAAGATAATAGCCGCCATCAAAGGCCGGTCCTAAGGTCAGGTCGTGGGTGGTCAGGGCGGTAAAGGCCTCTGCCATGATGCCTGCGGTGAGAGAGGGGCAATCGGAGCCCACGAGGAGCAGGCGTTGCGTCTGACTCACGTGACTGCTGATAGCGGCCCGCATGCGGCAGCCGATATCGCCTGCGGCCTGCTTTCGGTAGATGTGGTCCGCGCCCAGCCAGGAACGCATCTGGGCTTCAGTTCCGCCTTCATGGTGGATCTCCAGGCGGTACGGGCAGGTGAGGGCCAGCTTGGTCAGTTGGGCAAGGATCAGGCGGGTCATCTGCTGGTGGAGTTTTGTCGCCCCATCTGCGCCCAGGGCGGGAATCAGGCGGGTCTTACACTTGCCTGGTTCGGGATAGCGGGTAAAGAGGATAATTATATCGAGCTGAGCTGTCATCGTAAAATTATAATAGAGCAAGTAGTCAAAAAATACCATGAAAGCAGGCAAACGCCTCAAAAAACCGGAATCCTATATCACCCGGAGCTATCGCCAGTTTCCTGGTCAGGCCGATCTGATCGCCATCCAGGTACAGATTCAGGAGACCGATCTCCATATCCTGGCCACAGAAACAACTACCTTTGATGTGCAGGAACGGGCAACCGAGCTGGTCATTCAGTATCGTCTGCAGATTGAAAAGTATAGTGTAAGGCATCCGCTGTTTTTAGCAACGCTTGATCCTCTGCCCCTTGATTTTCTCGCCCCGCCCTTAATCCAGGAGATGCTGGCCGCCGGGCAAAAGGCCGGGGTGGGTCCTATGGCGGCGGTGGCCGGGGTCATTGCCGAGTTTGTGGGCAAGGCGCTTGTTGCCGAGGGCGTGGCGGAGATCATTGTTGAGAATGGCGGGGATATCTATGTGCAGCGGTGCAAGGAGTGTTCGGTGGCCATCTTTGCCGGCCAGTCTCCACTGAGCTACAAGGTCGGCCTGCGCCTGTCTCCCTCCTTGATGCCGGTGGGGGTCTGTACCTCATCGGGAACCGTGGGCCATTCGCTCAGTTTCGGCAAGGCCGACGCGGTGACCGTGGTGGCTAAATCCACCGCCCTGGCCGATGCGGTGGCAACCCGTCTGGGCAATGAGGTGGACACAACGCTGAGTGCCAAGGCCGGGGTTGAGCGGGCACTGGCCAAGGCCCGGGAGATTGAGGGGATCGAAGGGGTGGTGGTGATCTGCGGGGAAGTGATGGGGGCAATGGGCGCAGTGGAGCTGGTGCGTCTGAGCGTGTGATTTTTATAACTTTTCTCAACCGATAATAACTCATATATTTTCTATAAATCCTCTATTGAAAAAGCTGAAAAAAGGAGAGTACGCCAATGGATTCCAAACCAATCATCCCCCCTTGTTTCAAGGCCTATGACATCCGGGGCCGGGTACCGGATCAATTGAATCCGCAGCTTGCCAGGGACATCGGACGGGCCTTTGCGGCCCTGTTTGCACCGCGCAAGGTGGCGGTCGGCCGCGATATCCGCCTGAGCAGTGAGTCCCTGGCCGAGGCCCTGATCTCCGGGCTGCTCGATTCAGGGGTTGATGTCCTGGACCTGGGGTTGTGCGGCACCGAGGAGATCTATCACGCCGCCTTCAGTCTGGAGCAGGAGGGAGTGGATGGCGGGATCGTGGTCACCGCCAGTCATAATCCGGCGGATTATAACGGCATGAAGCTGGTGACGGTCGGGGCGCGGCCGGTGACCGGCGAGTCGGGACTCAAAAAAATGGCGGAGATGATCGTCGGCAACAGGTTGCCGGAGCTGTCAGTCGGCAAAGGCCGGCGCAGCAGCGTTGCCGGTAAAGACAGCTATATCCAGCATCTTTTGGGCTATGTGGACCTGGAAACGCTTAAACCCCTGAAGCTGGTGGTCAACAGTGGTAACGGCTGTGCCGGGGCGGTGATTGATCTGCTGGAGCCGCATCTGCCCTTTACCTTTATCAAGGCCTTTCATGAGCCGGACGGCACCTTTCCCCATGGCGTCCCCAATCCCCTGCTGCCGGAAAAACGGGAAGAGACCGGACGGCTGGTGCGCGAGCATGGGGCCGATCTGGGCATTGCCTGGGATGGTGATTTTGACCGCTGTTTTTTCTGGGACGCCCAGGGTAATTTTATCGAGGGCTATTATATCGTCGGGCTCTTGGCCCTGGAGCTGCTGACCCAGGAGCCGAATGGCAAGATCCTCCATGATCCGCGTCTGGTCTGGAATACGCAGGAACTGGTGCGGGGCGCGGGCGGCGTTCCGGTGATGACCCGCACCGGCCATGCCTTTATCAAGGAGCGGATGCGTCAGGAGGACGCGATCTACGGCGGCGAGATGTCTGCCCACCATTATTTCCGCGATTTCGGCTATTGTGATTCCGGGATGATCCCCTGGCTGCTGATCTGCTCGCTGCTCTCCAGAAAGAATGCAACCCTCACCAGTCTGGTGGCAGAGCGGATGACGGCCTACCCGGTCTCAGGCGAGATCAACAGCGTGGTCGATGACCCGGATGCGGCCATTGCCCGGGTCAAGGCGCGATTCGCGCAAGGGGAAGAGGACGATACCGACGGTCTGAGTGTGACTTTTCCTGACTTTCGGTTTAATATCCGTAAATCCAATACCGAGCCCCTGCTTCGGCTCAATGTGGAGAGCCGGAATGATCCGGCGCTGCTGGCTGAAAAAACCAGGGAGCTGCTGGCCCTGATCAGGAAAAACCCATGATCTCCCCCGGCCTGTGCCGAAAAACCAGGCAGGGGAATGTGCATATTCGCTAACATAATGAATTTTATGTTGAATATTTAGAGGGTGTTTGGGTACGAATGAATTTTTTTGAATCAAGGAATGTTTCATGGGTGTAGCAGCAGATATTATCATTATTGTGGTTGCTGCCCTGATTGGTGCGCTCATTGCGCAAAGACTGAGGCAACCGCTGATTCTGGGATATATCTTTGCCGGGATCGTTGTCGGGCCCTACACCGGCGGGGTTACGGTCGGCGATATTCATGAGATCGAGCTCCTGGCGGAGATCGGGGTTGCCCTTCTTTTGTTTGCGCTGGGGTTGGAATTTTCTCTCAGCGAATTGAAACCGGTCCGTAATATTGCCCTGATCGGCACTCCGGTTCAAATTCTTTTGACCATCATTGCCGGTTATTATCTTGGCAGGTATTTGGGTTTGTCTGTCGTGAGTGCCCTATGGCTGGGAAGTCTGATCTCCCTCTCCAGTACCATGGTGACACTCAAGACCCTCATGAGCAGGGGGCTGGTGGGGACACTTTCCAGCCGGGTCATGATTGGCATGCTCATCGTCCAGGATCTGGCTGTCATCCCGATGATGATTATCCTGCCGCAACTGAGCGATCCCAAGGCAGGCTTGCCTCTGGTTGCCATTGCCGTCATCAAGTCTGTTGTCTTCCTGCTGGTCATGCTCTATGTGGGCAGAAAGGTACTCCCGTGGTTGTTGGCACATGTGGCCCGCTGGAACTCCCGAGAGCTTTTTATCTTATCGATAACCGCCATCGGCCTTGGTGTCGGGTATGCCACCTATCTCTTCGGGCTGTCCTTTGCCTTTGGCGCCTTTGTTGCCGGCATGGTCCTCAGTGAGTCTGATTATGGCCATCAGGCCCTGAGTGATATTATTCCCTTGCGGGATATCTTTGGTCTTTTGTTTTTTACCTCGGTTGGCATGCTTCTCGACCCCTCGTTTTTGCTGGCCAACTGGGGGAAGATCCTTTCGCTTGTTTTTATTATCGCGCTTTTCAAGGGAACCCTCTTTTCCTTGCTGGCCCTGCTCTTCGGCTATATCAATATTGTTCCTATTGCCGTCGGTCTGGGTCTGTTTCAGGTCGGTGAATTTGCCTTTGTGCTTGCCCGGGTCGGACTTGAAACGCGGGCAATCGACCAGGATATGTATTCGCTTATTCTCGCCGTATCTGTTCTGAGCATGGTGTTGACCCCGTTTGCTGCCGACATGGCTTCACCCCTCTATAGATTAAAAAAGCGTCTTTTCAGGTATGAGTCGATACAAACAGAAAATATACCGCCTTCCGGACTCCATGATCATGTGATCATTGCCGGAGGCGGGCGGGTGGGACAACATATCGCCCAGGTCTTGACCCAGCTCCATCTTCCTTTTGTCATTATTGAATTGAACCATCAGCGCATGGTTGAATGCAAGACGGCAGCTTTTCCCGTGATCTACGGGGATATGAGTCAGTCAACCGTGCTTGCGGTCTCAAAGGTAAAGACCGCCAGGCTTTTACTGATCACAACGCCTTCAGTTGTTACGTCTCAGGCAATTGTCAAACAGGCTCATACTCTCCGGCCGGAATTGCATATCATTGTGCGGGCAGAGGGGATAGAGCAGGCCCGGGCCCTCTATGAAAGCGGGGTTTATATGGCTGTGCTGCCGGAGATGGAGGCAGGGCTGGAGATTGCCCGACAGGCGCTTTTTTGCCTGGAGGTCCCTGTGGTTGCCATTCAACAATATACGGATTCGGTACGACAACAGCTCTATGCACCCATTTATCAATCGAGCATTGATCAGCAACTCCTGACGAGTCTTGGTAATATAAAAAATATGTTGGAAATTTCCTGGGTTGCGCTTGAGCCGCACAGCCATTTGATCAGCAAGAGCATTCAAGAGGCAGCCATCCGCACCAGAACCGGGGCCTCAATTGTCGCGATTATCCATGAAAAAGTCTTTTACTCAAATCCCAAAGCAGATTACTCTTTCCAGGTAGGTGATCTGGTGGCGGTCGTTGGTAATCAACAAGAACGGAATGACTTTAAAAAACTTGCTGAAATCAGTTGAAACTTTTTTGTAAAAAAGGGGGATTTTATGAAAAGTAGAGGCATTTTGTCTATGTTGCTCTTTCTGGTGACGGTAACGAGTCCTTTTGTGTCGTTTGCCCATGCGGACGAAGCGATAATGCTTTCCAAAGGTCAAATGCTTTATGTGCCCGCTTACTCCCATATCTATGCCGGCAATCGTGAGCTGCCGCTTTTGTTGACCGTGACTCTCAGCATTAGAAATGTTGATCTCAAACAATCAATTACCATTACAGCTGTTGACTATTACGGAACAAAAGGGGAGCTTCTCAAGAACTATTTAGATCAAAATGTTGTTCTTGGCCCTCTTGAGTCAACACGGTATATTGTCCCTTACAAAGATAAGGCGGGTGGATCAGGTGCTAACTTTGTAGTTGTATGGAAGTCGGAGAAATCAGTCAATCTCCCAATTGTTGAGTGTGTAATGATTGGCGCAGAAGGGCAACAAGGCATCTCCTTTAGTTCTCGTGGACAAGCAATAACAAATTCAAATTAAGAAAGAACGTGTCAAATGATTACCTCTTATCAGAGGCATGAAACGCGCCGGTTTTGCTTGATAGTGGAAAAATGAATCTGAATAGAGATAGCTTATATAAAGGAGAACGTACCATGGTTAAAATCCAACCCGTAATCCTGGCCGGCGGTACCGGTTCCAGGCTGTGGCCCCTGTCACGGGAACTGTATCCCAAACAGCTTCTACCCTTGATTGACGAGACCTCTCTGCTCCAGACCACGGTGCTGCGGGTCTGTCAACTGCCGGATGTTCTGCCCCCGGTGGTGGTGGTGGGCGAGGAACATCGTTTTATCACCCGCAGTCAGATCGATGGTCTGGGAGTTGTGCCGGAATTTTCTATCCTCCTTGAACCCTTGGGCCGCAATACCGCACCAGCGGTATGCGCGGCGGTGGAGTTCTGCGGACTGACCGACGATGAAGAAACCATTCTTCTGGTGTTGCCGGCTGATCATCTGATTCTGCGCCAGGATGCGTTTGCGGCAGCAGTAGGGCAGGCGGCCGAGCTTGCCGCTGCCGGGGCTATTGTCACCTTCGGTATTGAACCGCAGAGCCCGGAGACTGGCTATGGATATATCGAACGAGGCGAGGGGAATAAGGTTCTTTCGTTCAAGGAAAAACCGGATCTGGTCACGGCCATGGGCTATGTCGAGAGTGGAAATTATTTTTGGAATAGCGGGATGTTTGCCTTTTCCATCAAGACCTTTCGGGAAGAGATGGCCCTTCATGCCCCGGAGATGCTTGAGGCAATGGCTGCGGCCGTCCGCCATGGTGTGCGGGATGGAAAATTTTACCGCCTGGATTATAACGCCATGGCCGCATCTCCCAGCGATTCCATAGATTATGCCTTGATGGAAAAGACCGATAAGGCCGCGGTAGTGGCGGCGAATCTGGAATGGAGCGATATTGGTTCCTGGAAGGCCTTGTGGGAGGTGGCCGGTAAGGATAGTCAGGGCAATGTCAGTAGCGGGGACGTGATTCTGAAAGATACCAGAAATTGCCTGATCCGTTCAGAAAGCAAACTGGTGGCAACCGTTGGCCTCGAAGACACCCTGGTAATTGAGACCGCGGATGCGGTCCTGGTGGCGCCCCTGTCGCGCTCTCAGGACGTGAAAAAGGTGGTGGCCCAACTCAAGAAGAAGCAGCGTGATGAATTCAAATTTCACCGCACGGTTTTTCGGCCATGGGGCAGCTATACGGTGCTCGAACAGCAGCCACGCTATCAGATCAAACGGATAACGGTCTATCCCGGAGAAAAGCTTTCCTTGCAGATGCACCATCATCGGCATGAACACTGGGTGATTGTCACTGGAACCGCCAGGATCACTAATGGTGACGAGGTTTTTCTGCTCCATGAAAATCAGTCCACCTATATTCCGGCCGGTGTCCAGCATAGGCTGGAAAATCCAGGAGTTATTGGATTGGAGCTCATTGAGGTGCAGAATGGCAGTTATCTGGGCGAGGATGATATCGTTCGCTTTGATGATGACTATGGGCGGGGAGCTGCCGAAGAACAACTGTGACAGGGAATAGATGAGATTTGTCAGCGGGCGGGTGCTTGGCCGTCTTTTTTTGCAGGGTATGGGCGTTATTCTGGCGGCAAGTATTACCCTGACCCTTTTGTTCCGCTGGGTGCCTGTGCCCTGGAGTTCCCTGATGATTCAGCGGCAGATGGCAGCTTCATGGCAGGGCGATCAAAGCTATCGATTGGCCTATACCTGGGTCAGCCTGGAGCAAATTTCCCTGTATGCCCTGCAGGCGGTAATCGCTGCTGAAGACCAGAGATTTTTTGACCATAACGGTTTTGATTTTGGTGCCATGAACAAGGCCTGGCAGGCCAATGAACATCGACGCAGGCCGCTTGGAGCCAGCACCATCTCCCAACAGGTAGCCAAAAATCTTTATCTGTGGCCGGGGCGGACCTTTGTACGCAAAGGGCTTGAGGCCTATGTTACCCTTTTGCTTGAAGGCTTGTGGCCAAAACGGCGAATCCTTGAAGTGTATCTCAATGTGGCGGAGTTCGGGCCTGGTGTCTTTGGGGTTGAGGCTGCCAGTCGCGCCTATTTTCATAAGTCAGCCGCCAGGCTGACATTAACGGAAGCAACACTCCTTGCCGCTATCCTGCCCAGTCCTCTGCGCTCTGATCTCGCTCATCCAACAAGCTATGCCCTCAGCCGTTCCAGGCATATTCAGCGACAGATGAAACTCATGAACAGTGGTGCATATCTGAAACAAATGGTCAGGCCTGAACAGAAATAAACAGGAACAGGAGTGGTTGTGCTAAGCGAATTCTGATCACCCTGAGCTTTACTTTTTCAGTGAGAAGAAGAATGTCTCAAATGAATTCATTTTTCGATGCCAATCCCTCTTATTCGGCACGAAGCGCCTCAACCGGATGCAGTCCGGCGGCGCGGCGGGCGGGCAAGACCCCGGCCAGCAGGCCGACAAAGGCAGCCAATAGCTCGGCCGAGGCGACGTAGGCCCAGGAGATGTGGGCGGGCAGGGCCGGAACGATAAGGCTGAAAAGCCACGATCCACCAACTCCTATCACCAGCCCGGCCAGCCCGCCGATGGCGGCAAGGATTACCGCTTCGCCCAGAAAGAGGACGAGGATCTGGTTTCGTTCGACCCCCATGGCCCTGAGCAGGCCGATTTCCCCGGTACGCTCATTGACGGTGATCGACATGATGGTCAGGATACCGACCCCGCCAACGAGCAGGGATATCCCGCCCAGCGCCCCCACCGCAATGGTCAGGGTGTTCAGCACTCCGCCCAGGATCTCCAGCATCTTTTCCTGGGTGGTGATGGTGAAATCTTCTTTACCATGCCGGGCCTGCAGGGCCTTTTTAACCTTCTCGGCCACGGCGCTGGAACTGCTGCCGGCGCTATGGAGCAGGTCTATCTCCATGAGACTTTCCCGGTTAAAAAGGGCCATGGCCTTGGCGGCCGGAATATAGACGGCATCGTCAAGATCAAAACCGAGCATCTGCCCTTTTGATTCCATGGAACCGATGACCCGAAACAGCTCGCCGCCGATGCGGATCCGCTCGCCTAAGGCCTGATTGTTACCGAATAATTCCTTGCGCACCTTGCTGCCCAGCACCACAAAGGAGCGGGCCGACCGCGGAGGATCATCAGGAAGAAAGCGGCCGGCGGCCACCCCAAACTTCCAGACCCGGGCGGCAGAGGCATCCACCCCATAGATGGTGGCTCGCCGCTGGTGTGTTCCGGCCTCGATGGCGCCATTACCCTGCACCACCGAGACCACATCAAGGATGTGGGGCAGTTGTTTGAGGCTGGCGGAATCCTCGATGGTTAAGGGCCGGACGTTGCTGAGCAGGGCGCCGGAGACGCCATGGGTGGTAATCTTGCCGGGGTTGATGGCGATAAGATTGGTGCCGAACTGGGTGAATTCGCCGAGGACAAAGTGATGCAGCCCCTCTCCCAGCGAGGTGAGCAAAACCACGGCGCCAATCCCTACCGCAATGCCCAGGGCGGTAAGAAAGCTGCGCAGGCGCTGGGCGCGAATGCCATTGAAGGTGTACCGGAAGAAATCTTGTATCTGCATTTTTTTAAACGGCCCTTAACGCCGTGCCAAGGCGAAGGCCGGTTCGAGATCGGCCGCCCGGCGGGCCGGTAATACCCCAAAAATAATCCCGGTGATCAGGGCCACTCCCAGGGAAATGGTTGATGACCAGGGAGCAAGATGGAGCGGAAACTCGGGAAACAGAAAGGCTGCCAGCCGCATACCGAGCAGGGCCAGAAGCAGTCCGATCCCGGCGCCGATCGATGACAGGATGGTTGATTCGGTGAGAAACAGCCCGAGGATCTGTCTTCGCGAGGCCCCCAGGGCCTTGAGCAGGCCAATCTCGGCCCGGCGGTTGGAGACGGCGACCAGCATGACATTCATGATCATGATCCCGGCCACCACCAGACTGATGGCGGCAATGCCTGCCACCGACAGGGTCAGCGCCTTGAAGATCCGGTCAAAGGTGGTCAGCACCGCGTCCTGGGTAATGACCGTGATATCATCCTCACCCTCATGGCGGACTCGGATGGTGTCGAGAATGGCCTTCCGTGTCTGTTCCATCCCCTCTGAACTGGTGGACTCCACCAGAACCCGAAACAGGGAAGATCTGTTGAAAAGCGCTTGCGCTGCGGCCACCGGAATGATGACCACCTCTCCCAGATCCTCACCCAGGGAGACGCCGGGGGAGAGGACCCCGATCACCCGGAAACGGCGGTCGCCGATGCGCAGCCACTTGCCAATGGCCGGTTGGTTGCCAAAGAGTTCTTTCTTGCCTTTCTGGCCGATCACACAGACGGCCTCGGCGCGTGTCGGCTCGCCTGGCGGCAGGAAGGATCCCTGATTCAAGGCCAGGTGGCGGATCTCGTAGAGTTCGGAGGTGGATCCCAGCACCAGCAGCTCCCGCTCCAGGTGGCCTACGGATACCGGCGCCGAACCGGCGATAATGGAAGATACCCGGCGCACCGTGCGGATACGGGTGAGCGCCATGGCATCCTCAAGGGTCAGATCGCGCGGGGTCTCGCCCAGCAGGGGCGGCGGGCCCCCGGTGGTCTCGGAGCGTCCGGGCAGGACGATGAGGAGGTTGGTGCCAAGCGTAGCAAACTGGTCGATCACATAGTGTCTGGCGCTGTCGCCAAGGGAGATGAGGACGACAACGGAGCTGACGGCGATAGCCATGGCCAGCAGCATGAGCAGGGTGCGGCCGCGATTGGCTGTAGCCGCATGTGTGCTGAATGAAAGGATGTCGCGGATCTGCATGGGGTGTTCTGGATGTGCAATATTTTCATTGCCGGTCATCGGTCATCCTCAATGCGACCATCCACCATCAGGATCTGGCGCCGGGCCCGCTTGCCCAGTTCCGGGTCGTGGGTGACTATGATCAGGGTGATTCCCTGGTGGTTGAGCTCTTCGAGGATCTCCACCACCTCGATTCCGGCATTGCGGTCAAGGTTGCCGGTGGGCTCATCGGCTAGGATCACCGAGGGCTGCATGATCGTCGCCCTGGCAATCGCCACCCGCTGCCGTTGTCCGCCTGACAGTTGATCAGGCCGATGCTGGGCCCGATTAGCAAGGCCAAAGGCGGCCAGGGCGGCAGTAACTCTCTCCTGTCGTTCATCCTGCTTCATGCCTGCGAGCATCAGGGGTAGGGCGATATTGTCAAAGGCGGTCAGGCGCGGCACCAGATGAAAAAACTGGAAGACGAAGCCGATCTTGTGGCGGCGGATGCGGGCCTGCTCTTTTTCATCCAGTTCCGAGACCTTGACTCCGTCCAGTTCATAGGAACCGCTGTCGGGACGATCGAGAAGGCCGAGAATATTGAGCAGAGAAGACTTGCCTGATCCCGATGGCCCCATGATAGCGATATATTCACCACCGGCGGCGGTCATGGAGACATCACGGAGGGCATGAACCTCTTCGTCGCCCACCTGAAAGACCCGTTCAATGTGCTGGAGGCTGATCATTTCTTTGTCGACTGCTCCGGCGAAACCCTGGCCTGGATTCCGTCTTTGAGGCCTGGTTGATCGATGGAGAGGACGACCTGTTCGCCTGGCTGCAACCCTTCGAGGATCTCGGTTTTATCCCAGTTGCTCAGTCCGGGCCGAATAGTTCGCTCTTCCAGACGACCTGTCTTGGGCTGATAGACATAGAGTTTGTTCCCCGGTAGCAGGGCCTGGGTAGGAATACGCAAGGTGTTGCTGCGTTCCTCAAGGATGATCTCGACATCGGCGCTGTATCCGGCCAGCAGGTTTTGCCCTTCTTTCAGATCGGTGAATTCCACCTCCACCTCGACGGTACGGGCCTGTTTCTCCAGATCCAGGACATAAGGGGCAACCCGCCGGACCCGGGCGGTAAAATGCTGGTCAGCAAAGGCGTCCATGGTGACCCTGGCCCTGGCGTCCACCTTGACCTTGGCCGCGTCAACCTCATCAATGGGGGCAGTCACGTAGAAACAGGAGGTGTCGAGCAGTTCGATGGCAGGCAGGGTGGCAATCCCCGGCGGTGACGGGGTGACATATTCGTTCAGCTCCCCATGGATTTCGGCGATAATGCCGGCAAAGGGGGCCAGCAGGCGGGTTCGCTCCAGTTGGGCAGTGATGACAGCCATGCTGGCATCACTGGTCTCGGCTGTGGCCAGGGCGGCCTGATAGGTTAACTCCTCGGCCTCGGCCAGGGTTTTGGCCTTGTCCAGGGTCTCTTCGGAGATGGCGGCAATCTGCATCAGGCGCTGGAGGCGCTTGGCCTCACGGTTGGAGCTTCCCGCCTGCACCCGGGCCGATTCCGCCTGGGCTCGGGCTGTTCTGGCTTCACTGGCCGCCAGTTGTTTTTCAGCCAGAAGGTCTTTGTTCCACAGTTCCAGCAGGAGCTGGCCTTGTTCAACCTTGTCACCTTTTTTTACGGCCAGGATGTTGAGCTGGCCGCCGATGGCGGGAGAGAGGTGGGCCTGACGGCAGGCCTTCAGGGTTCCGGCCCGGGTATTGGCCACAACCTTTTCGACAGCGCCTCGTTCCACCGGGGCGACAATAACCTCAATTTCCTTGGGAGAAAGGCGGTACCAGGCAATGGCGCCGACAAGCAGGAGAATGGTCAGGCTGATCCAGATGATACGGTATTGAGACATAATTTCTCCATTTCTAACATGGATGGGCCTGGCAATGACTCAGGTTTTTGCGACTGGGGGTGAACAGCTTTTTAGTCTGTTATCTCATTTTCTAAATAGATCCTTTTCCGGGAATATCACATTATGGGCGCCCCGTCATTCTGGCCTCTGCCGTTCAGTTTGTCTTCTGGGGGAAAGTAGTCAATGGCACTGTGCAGCCTGACAATGTTTCATGCTCAATGTACTTTTCTACTATTATGCGGGCATCGTCAAGGGAAAGTGGGACATCGGGAGGAATGCATTCAGTTTTCATGGTTTTGTGGCATTAGACTGCGGATAATAGGGGCGAGGTTCGTACCAGGGTCATCCCTGGGCCCCGTTGTCTGAAATAATCCAGGGACTGGCTTCGGGATCTTTCTCCGTTTGTCATTGTTTATCACAAACGAACCCACAATCCAATTCACGCTGAACCAAATCAGTCAGGCCTAAAAAGAAATAATCAGGAATAAGAGAACCTGTAATTACTGGGGAATATATGTGTTGTCCAAGTTACATATTATGAGAGAGGCGCCGGAGCGTCTCTCTCATAATATGTTCTGTGCGGGGAGGTTTTTGCTTAACAGCCCAAGAGCGGAACAGACGTTACGCTCTTGTTGCGCTTAAACCTTGCTTTGAATATTATGTGATTACAGTAAGTTAATTGTTGCTGAGATCTCAGTCACCAGAGTCACCCTGATGTGGCCCTTCACTTCTGTCAGGAGTGCCGGTATGGCAGACTGTGCAGGTATCAATGGTGCCGGCATGGCCTTGCAGGAGAATTGACTGGATGTTGTCATTTGGCTGTGTCGAAGGATATTCGGCATGCTGACTGCCATGGCAGGCCTGACAATAGATGCCTTGGTGTCCTTTAGAGAAACGGTATAAGGTGCCGCTGTTTTCACCGTGTGCCGCGTCGTGGCATTGGTCACAGCGAGGTTCGTCGATCCAGGGTCTGCGGTTTGAGTTTCCTACAGCCGCGAGGTTACCATGACAGTCATAACAGGTTTTTCCTGCCGCAAACATGGCTCCGCGCAGACATTTTGTCTGAGTGCCGGGATGACACTTGTAGCAGGTTCCTGTCATCGTCCCATCGTCAATGCCTACTTCGGCATGTCGTCCGTGGATGGCACTGGACAGGCTGGGAACGCCAGGTTTACCGGCGGTGCCCAGGGCGTTTGAGCTGTGGCAACTGGCGCAGAGCACAGGCCGTTGAGCCATGAGGGTAGTAGCGTGCTTTTGATCATGGAGTGTGAGAATATTCTGTTTTACCACGCCGGTGGCAATACCACGATTGGCTGAACCGTTATTATTATGGCAGGCTGCACAGTTCATTTCGGTAGAAACAGGGGTAACGGTCTGGGTGCTGGCTAAAATGTTGCCGCTGCTGTCCTTGGCCACGACTTCAGCAACCTGATAGGGATACGGTGTTTTTAGATTGCTGTCCAGATATTCGGTGAGCGGGATACCCTCGGCAACGAAATGGTCTCCGGCCGCGGTCATCCGTCCACTGAGACCTTTGCCTTTGAGACCAATATTGGGGGTAAGGGGTTGTGATAAACCAAAAAGTTTTTGCGCGTATTGCCAGAAGTTTGTTTTATTATCAGAGCGGGTGTTTCCCAGTATTCGATATTCAACAATAATATTGGAGGTTGTAATGCTCGGTTCGTCACCCCGGCGAATAACCTGGGCCCACAGGTTGTTATAAGGGGGAAGAACGGCAAAATCTTCATAACTGGGATCCATGCAATGCATCCCCAGGTCATTCCAGGCAATGATGGTGTATTGGCCATTTCCTTTCGGTGGGGCCCCTATCCCGGGAGGAGGGGTAACAGGGGCTGAATGGCCGACAATCGCGGGAAGAAAGAGGAAGAGGTTCGGTTTTTCCTGGGCTTCAGTACTCCTGGGGAGGGTTAAGAGGCAGATGATGCCAAAAATAGGTAGGGCGGCAAGTGTTTTTTTTTGTCCAAAGTACTTCAAGAGAGTGTTTTTTTTACTCCTTCTGCCCATGATGTGCTCCTTTTGTTTGTCGTGCCGTTATGGCAGGTATGCAATACGTCTGATTCAGATATCCTTTTTAAGGAACCTCTCAAAGGGAGGAATGAGATTTATTCTTATTCTGGGATGAGGATAAGACGAAAGTTTGATTCTTGCAAGGGGAAACTGGTGATTTTATTTATGAGCTGCAAAAGACAGTTTTTGCAAAAGTGAAGAGATCGGTGTTTGGAAGGGCGGAGAGTAAAAAAAAACGTTTCTACCGATGAAGGCAGAAACGTTTTTTAGAAAAAATTGTAAAGGGCTTTTGCAGAATGGTATTTTTGGTATCCTGAACGAAAATACTATCACTCCAGGTACCTTCGTCAGGTTCCTCTGGCGGTGCTTTTATAACTTTATGAAATTGTCAGGTCGTTGCGCACAATCTTGCGAGGGCCGCCATGTCCGGCCGTTGACCAGTCACGGATGGGGGCAATCACTTCCATCTGCGAGCCGCGGCCAAGGCTGCCTAAACGGTCGTGAATGGATTGCCAGATGCACTCGGTGTCCTTGTTGATCTCGCATTTGCCACAGACCGATCCCCCACAGGGGCCGTTCATCAGACTCTTGGCGCAACGGGCCACGGGGCAGAGGCCGCCGGTGAGATGGAGGACGCAGTCACCGCAGCCGGCACACTGTTCCGTCCAGATCCCCTGTTCGGCAGAGCCGCCGAAGAAGGTGGTGTTGAGTGCCGGATAGACCATGGTCTCCTGGCGCAGATTGGCGATGAAGTTGACCCCGACCCCACAGGCCGTGGAGACAATGGCATCGTACTGGCCGTTCCATTCGTCAATGGCGTTAATGTATTCCTTGTCGCATTGTCTGACCAAGCTGCCTTCGATGATCTCGATGGCTTTGCCCTGTTTCTTCATGCCCAGACGGATCAGGGAGGCCAGGGCCGCAGCCTCGCGCTCACCACCGGCAGAGCAGACCGTCACACATCCACGACAGGCCAGCACCAACACCTTGGAACAATCCTTTACCATTTCTATAATCTCAGCCATCGGCTTTCGTTCTGCAACAATCATTCTCTACTCTCCCTGAGAACTTTCAACTCTGAAAAGGACTCGGCCCAAGGGCACGGATCTTTTTATCCATTGCCATCCCTGCCGCCACAAATTCCGGGTGCAACCCGCGGGGCAGGTGGAACATCTCAATCCTTCCGCTTTCAACATCGAGCTCTTCCAGGGCCTTTTTTACTGCCGCCACCCTTTTAGCCGCCCTGACGCTGCCCTTGACATTGTGACAGCCATCGACCGGACAACCAACCACATAGACGCCATCGGCCCCGTCTTCAAAGGCCTGCAACAGGGTTGTCACCTGCACTTTTCCGGTGCAGGGAACCCTGACCAGGGTAATGCTTGCCGGAAAACCGAGCTGTTGCAACTCTTTCCCCTTTTCCGCACAACTCTGCTGTGAGGTATAATGACAACTAAACAGGGTGATTTTGGGTTCAAAACTCATTTTTTATTCCTCGTTCTTGTATAGCCCTATCGTTCGCCTAAAGACCTTCGCGCCTGTGACTTGATTAAGCCCCGCAGGCCGCGATCAAACGTGCGTCTTCAGATTCATTCAGCTTAATGGCTTGGGCTGGACACTCCTCAACGCAGATGCCGCAGGCCCGGCAGGCCTCAACATCAATGACCGCCACCCCTTGTTGGTCAATCTTGGGGATAGACCAGGGACAGACCCGGACGCAGGTGAGGCAGGCGACACAAAGGTCACGCTCCACCTGGGCGGACTTGCCCTTGTCAACCAGCTCCTGCTCGTTTATATAGCCTTCTTTTAAGGCCAGTGTGGCCAGGGCGCCCATGATTTCGGCAAAACGGACATCCTGCGGACAGACGAAGACACAGGATTGACACCCGGAACAGTACCAGAGAAAATCGGAGCGCAAGAGTCGATCCTTCATGCCCATGCGGATCATGTGAATTATCTTGCGCGGATCAAACTCAGGAATGGCCTGACTGACGGGACAGATACCGCTGCACGCCCCACACGAAAAACAACGGTTCAGATGCTCGCCGCCTGGAATCACAACAACCTCGCTGTTGAAGGCCGGATTAAGTGCAGGATTAAGGATATTGGCTGGTTTTCCCATGTTGACAACCTATCTTGGTAATTCTCAGTTGCTTAATCCCTGAGAAAAATTATTTATATGTTTTTTGCGAAATTTTTTTTGTAAAGGGGACTTCTTCCGTTTGTCAGGGTCAGGTAGCAACCGGAAAGAAACCCCGGCACCACGTTGACTGATACATTTCATAAATGAAACTTATATCTACTTGAATCACCCCTGTTTGTCAACAGGGGAAAAACCATTATCAGGTAATATCAGTAAGCCTTTGCTGAGGCTGCCTGCTCCAGAATGGTGGTACTGTTCAGGGTATTAAAGTCTTGACTTTGCCCTTGCGGCAGACCATAAAGAAGAAATGAAAAAGGGGCCTTTATGAAATCAACAGTGCTTTTTTGCTTATGTTATAAAAGGCTCCTCTTCGCCGCCAATGATATTGAAAGGGAGTAATTCTTGTCGGAGTCTTTGCTTACCTGAACGACGGCTTATGGGTGCCTTGAAAAATGGTCTTTTTGCTCAAACTCGGCGTTATGCTCAGAATTTTATCCTCGGAATATCAACTATATGCCTGCGGTAAAATTTTTCTCATGCCTTGATCTTGAACAAAAATCCTCATTTTTCAAGGCGCCCCTTATGTGATCAAGAGAAACCTGCAAGGGAAAAAACATGCAAAAAAATAATCAGGAAATTATTTTAGATACCCTAAGTATCCAGGAGCGGGTAGGGCAACTGGGGCAGGCTATCAGTCGTGATTACGCGGCCGGCAATCTGCTGGTGATCGGTGTCCTGAAAGGGGCCTTTATCTTTATGGCCGATCTGATCCGCGTCATTGATGTTCCGCTTGTTGTTGATTTTATCCAGGTTTCTTCTTATGGCTCGGGTGCGGCCTCGTCCGGCCAGATTGTCCTGCGCAGTAGCCCGGCTATGCCGGTATCGGGTCAGGATGTGCTCTTGGTGGAAGATATCATTGACAGCGGTCTGACCCTGCAATGGTTGGTGAAGCATTTTATGGACTTAGGGGCAAGATCCGTCAAGATCTGTGTCTTTATTGATAAAGCGGAACGCCGCGCCCATCCAGTCCCGATTGACTATTGCGGTTTTTCCATCCCTGGAGGATTTCTGGTAGGATATGGGCTTGATTTTAACGAACACTATCGTAACTTGCCGGAAGTCTGCCATCTGAAAAATCCGGCCTGAAAAGCGGGTTTTGGGAGATTGCTCATAAGTATGTTTTTTCTAAATGAGAGGAACAGGTAGCAGGTCGAGCGTAACAGGCCTTCCTCACTGATTTTCTTGATTATTTCCCCAGGCAGAACTGCTGGAAAATCAGATCGAGGATATCTTCGGTGGTGGTAACGCCGACGATGGCATCAAGTTCGGCCACACATTCCTGGATGTCGATGGCCAGCAGGTCGCAGGTTGTCTTGGTCTGGAGCCCCTTCAGTGCCTGGCCACTGGCCGTGTAGGCTCGGGTCAGGGCATCCTGATGGCGAAGATTCGGGGCGCAGCCATCTTCCTCCCACTGTTCTTTGCTCTCAACCACGACCTTGAAAATGGCCTGTTTCAGCTCGCTGATCCCCTGTTGCTCTTTGGCAGAAATCACTACCAGGGCCAGGGCGTGCTGACGGAATGCCCCCAGATCCGGTGTCTCTCCTGATAAGAGATCCATCTTGTTGGCAACGAGAATCACCGGTTTGTGCTGGATACTGGCGAACAATTCATGGTCTGCAGTGCTGATCCCTTTGACCAGATCAATCATGAACAGAACCAGATCGGCCTGCCCCATCTGCTCCTTGGCCCGCTGGATTCCCAGCTCTTCTATCTCTTCCGTAGTATCTCGAATCCCGGCGGTATCAACGATGCGCACCGGAATCCCTTCAATATCAACATATTCCTCGATGGTATCGCGGGTGGTGCCGGCAATGGCGGTGACCAGGGCCCGTTCTTCCTGGAGGATGGTGTTGAGCAGGCTGGACTTGCCCACATTGGGCAGTCCGGCAATGACCACAGTAATCCCCTCTCGTAAGATCCTGCCCTGATGCCCCTGACGCAGCAAGGTTGCCAGGGGGGCCATCACCATGCTCTCAAGTTGCTGGATCAGCTCGTCATAGTTGATGATCTCAATATCCTCGTCAGGGAAATCAATGGCAACCTCGACGATGGCCCGCATATACACCAATGCCTGGCGAATGGCGTCCACACGCTCATAGAGCCGTCCCGATAGCTGGCCCTGTGCCATGTCTATCCCTTTTCTGGTACGGGCCGAGAGGAGATCAATGACCGCTTCGGCCTGGGTCAGGTCGAGACGGCCGTTCAAGAAGGCGCGTTTGGTGAATTCTCCCGGCTCTGCCAGGCGCACCGGATAGCGAAGCAGGAGCTCAAGGATGGATTGGAGGAGCAGGAAATTGCCGTGGCCATGGATCTCAACCACATCTTCGCGGGTATAGGTCTTGGGGGACCGCATAAAAACGGCTAAGACCTCATCGACAATTTTGTTTTTTTCGGTGGTAGTGTTAGGGGCAAGAATATGGCCGTAATAGAGTTGATGACTGCGGAGGGAACAGCTTGGATCGTGGGGCTGAAAGATCTGGCGCAGAATTTCCAGAGACCGGGGGCCGCTCATGCGGATGACCCCAATCCCGCCAGCACCCGGAGGAGTGGAGATGGCAACGATAGTATCGCTCGGCTCGTTTTCAGCAGACATGGGATGTATTGATAAAGGTGAGGAGGTCAAGATCCTGGTTTGACCTCCCAACGTGAGCGAAGTTTCTGGTTTGGCAAGGGAACGAGTGAAGGCTTATTCTTGCTCGGGGGTCTCAGGTGTTGGTTTGTTTCCCTTCCCTCTCCGACCTCGGGATGAACTCCGTTTTTTCGGGCCGCTTCCGGTGCCACCGGTGCCTGCACTCCCACCGCCACCACTCCTTGGTTTACCGGGCTTATAGATAAGGACCTTTTTAAACAGGCCTTCACCCACACTGCGGCTACGAATCTCTTTATCGTCCTGCAGGGTCATGTGGACCACTCGCCGTTCCGATGGGTTTAATGAGGGGATGACCTGGGTCTTGCCATCTCCCTTGACTAAGACCGCCAGTTCCCGGGCCAGATCCTCTAATTCGTCCTGTCGCTTTTCCTTGAAATCACCGGCATCAATGGAGATCCGTACCCGTTCAGTGATCTTTTTGGCGGTGATCTTGCGGAGTAGATACTGCAGGCTGTCCAAGGTCTTGCCTTCCTGGCCGGTAATATCTTCTTCAAAATCGCCACTCACATGGCAGCGCAGCGAACTGCCCTGCACCTCGATCTCTACTTGGGAGGGAATGCCCATCAACAGGAGTAATTGGCTCAGTTCATGTTGTATCGTATCGATACTTTCCTGACTGAGAGGCTCTTCTGAGGCGGGGGCGAGGGGGGAATCGTCCTCGTCTTCATCACCGCTCATTACCTCACCGGTAATAATGGTCTCATCCTGGGGGGTGACGGCCGCCTGTTTCGCCGGCTCTTGAGCTGTTGGTGCAGGTTCTGGTTTTGGTTGGGCCGGAAGGGCCCGTTTTCGCGGCACGGGTTTTTCAGGCTTAGTCGTAGCGTCAACAGCACCCTCTTTGACCCGGGCCCGGATCCGGGCCTTCTTGCGGATAAAACCAAAGATACCGGTGGAACCGGTCTCGACGACCTCAATCTCCAGGTTTTCCTGGGGGGCGTGCAAGGTGTCACAGGCCTGCTTGATTGCATCTGCTACAGTCTTGCCAATAAACTCTTTTTTTTCTAAAGACATGGATACTATCCTTCAATGGTCACTTATCAATTGAGAATTGGGGGGGGTACAGAGAACACACCACTCACGCTCCGCCTACGCCGCCGCTGGTTTGTTGGCCTGTTGGTTGATCAGGTATTGCTGCAGGATGGCCAGCAGGTTGTTGACAAACCAGTACAAAACCAGGCCGGATGCAAAATTCAAGAACATAAAGGTAAACATGATGGGTAAAAACATCATGATCTTGGCCTGGGTGGGGTCGGCCGTAGTGGGGGTCATCTTCTGTTGCAGGAACATGGATGCCCCCATGAGCAGGGTAAGTACAGGTATGCCGCCCAGATAGGGAATATTCATGCCAAGCATCAAGCGATCAGGGGCGGAGAGATCGGTAATCCAAAGCATGAACGGGGCATGTCGCAGCTCAATACACATGAGCAAGACCTTGTACAGGGCGAAAAAGACGGGAATCTGCAAAACCATGGGCAGGCAGCCGCCTAAGGGATTGACCTTGTAGGTTTTGTACAGGTTCATGACCTCCTTGTTCATCATCGCCGGATCGTCTTTGTACTTTTCCTTGAGCTTGACCATCTTGGGCTGCAACTTCTGCATATTCTTCATGGACTTGAGACCCTTCTGGGCAATGGGCCAGAAGGCAAGTTTGAAGGCAACCGTTACCAGGATAATGGCGATCCCGTAATTCTTGACATAGGTGTGGAAGAAATTCAACAGCCAGAGGGTGGGCTTGGCCATGACATCGAACCAGCCGAAATTGACCGCCTTGTCCAGGTTGTATCCGGTCTGCTGAAGCAGGGAGAGCTTCTTGGGGCCAAAATAGGCCCGATAATTATAGACCTTTTCCTGGCCGGGTTGTAACACGTCGAGTGCGCCGCCAAGTTCCATGGACACTCTTTTATCTTTTTCCAACATGGTGACGCTGGCCCCGCTTTTATCTTCGGGCAGGATGGCGCACATGAAATAGGTGCTGTCGTAAGCGGCCCACTCCACGCTCCCCTGGACTGTCTTGGCGCTGGTTAATTCCTTGCTGGCGAACTCTTGGCGCTGATTATCCAGCAAAACTGCCGGACCAGTAAAAAGCGCGGTCATGGAGCCATTGGTGTCTTTGTGGAAGGGTTGATTGACTTGATGCAAGAGGGCTGATCCCTGCAAAGGGTTGGCCGAAGTGTTTTTGACCTTTACCGCCAGTTCGAGCAGATAGGTGTTACGATTAAAGCGGTAGGTTCGCTCCAGTTCAAGACCGGAGTCGGTTGCACCCTTCATGGTTAAGGTGCCGGTGGCATCGTCACCGCTAAACTGGACCTTGTTAGTATCAGTACTATACAAGGTATTGGTGGCGGCCGCGGCTCCCCAGGAAAAGGTCAGGGGCAACCCCTCCTGCTCAGTGGTTTTGATCAGTTGCATCCCGGCCGAGTCTTTGGCCCGGGTTTCCTTGTAATCTTTAAGGATAAAACTTTTGATGGCCCCACCATTTTCAGTGATCACCGCGCTATAGAGAGCAGTCTCAACGACAATTTCCTGGGCCGGTCGATTTGGTGGAACTGGAGTTTGTTGGAGAGCGGCCTGTTGAGGAGAGGAATTCTGGACGGTCTGTTGAGGAGCCGGTACAGTGGGGGAAGTGGTGGAAGAGGTTGTGGCTACTGTCTCCGGTCCTGCCTTTTTGGCATCAAATCCCACAAAAAAATATTGATAGCCAACCAGAATAATAAACGAAATAACGACAGCGAGCAGTGCTTTATAAGTATCCATACCGTGTTCCTAAAATGATTCCCTTATCTGCGGGAAGAAGATATTATTGAACCGGATCATAACCACCCCGGCAGAAGGGATGACAGCGCAGGATGCGACGGGCGGCGAGATACGTGCCACGCCATGCGCCATAACGCTCTATCGCCTCAATCGCATAGATTGAGCAAGTGGGGGTAAAACGACAGCTTGGGGGGAGCAGGGGAGAGATAAGATACCGATACCCTTTGATAAACCAGATAAAAACCCTCTTTATCGGCACAACGCTATACAGGGAAGAAAGTCGGGATGGCATCATGCTACCGAACCACTTGAGCGCAGCCCGTTACGGCCTGATTGATTTCAGCGGTTGAGTCAAGCCCCAGCCCCGGTCGAATGGCAAAAACAATATCTGCACCTGCCGGGTACAACTCTCGGTGCAGGCGGAAAGACTCTCTGATGATCCGTTTGATGCGATTTCTCTTCACGGCCCCTCTGATCTGCCGGTGCACACTGATCCCAATCCTGCTGTATTCGAGGTTGTTTGGATGGAAAATCAGAGTAAATCCTTGTCCATGCAAGCGCTTACCCTGTTTATATACCTGCTCAAACTCCCACCCTTTACGCAGCAAATGAATCTTTGGGAGTTTGAACACCTCGTCACAATCAGGCAGACAGTCGTTTTCGTCCCTTGGCGCGGCGGGCGTTTAAAATAGCACGACCGGCAACAGTGCTCATGCGATGACGAAAACCATGTTTACGTTTCATCTTGATATTACTTGGTTGAAAGGTACGTTTACTCATTACTCACTCCTGACCCATAATATTTATGGATAATTTTGATTTGAGGAGATGTTACAAAATAACCAGTACTCTCTGGACTCTTTCGTAACGGCTCCTTGTGCCGTTTTTACTATCCCGATGACAGTTTTTTTTATAACGGCCTATCAACCGGAAAATTCGATTGAATGAAACGTTATTGTGATCTTTCCGGCCCTTATAGACCTTGCCGATATGGCCAAGGTCTGATTTATGCTCTGTTGGCAGATGACCGGTCACAAGGTACAAAAACAAAGAGAGAATTATAAACACAGATGCGGCCAACTGTCAAACATTTTCACTGTTCTTTTTGGGCTTCACTTGCGGAAGTGGGTAAGCTGTGCTACTTATCAGAGGATAAATGAAAGAGGATAATAGAAGAGAGATACGACGTCTGGGATGTATGGCTACTCTCAGAGAGCCCCTTTTGTAAGCCCCATAAATTCCATAGTTCCATTAAAAATGCTTACCTTGTTAATTCTTACAGGATGTGTTGCGGAGTAGTACTCTTTTTAATAATTGTGTGATGTTATGCCCCTACCCCCTGAAACAACACTGGCCGATATCGACTGGAATCTGCTGTGGCAGAATGCCAGAAAGCAGAAGTCCTGGTCCAGCAAGGGGCCGGCTGACTGGGACAAGAAAGCCGATTCCTTTGCCGGCAGGAATGCCGGCTCGGCTTATGTTTCGCTCTTGCTGGCTCGTCTGGCACTGACCCCGGACCTCACTGTCCTTGATGTGGGCTCAGGGCCGGGAACCTTGGCCATCCCGCTGGCAGAAAGGGTGCGCTCAATAACGGCGCTTGACTACTCCGCCGGGATGCTTGCGGCCCTGAACCGTCAGATCCAGGCGAGCAATATTCAGAATATTCGCACTATTCAAGGCTCGTGGGAGGACGACTGGCAGCAATTGGGTATAGCAAAACACGATATTGCCATTGCCTCCCGCTCGCTGGCGGTTGACGACCTCGCCCTGGCCCTGCGAAAATTAAACGATTATGCCACCGGATATGTCTTTATCACCGACCGGATAGCACCCACTCCTTTTGATCCGGCGGCCTTTGCCGCCATTGGCCGGGAGTTTCAATCCGGCCCGGATTATATCTATACCGTCAATATCCTCTACTCTATGGCGATTCACCCCTCTATCGAGATCCTGGAATTAGAGAGGGACACCGTCTTTGCCGATATGGAAGAGGCGCTGCAATCCTATGTCTGGATGTTCAAAGACCTCAGTTCCCGAGAAGAAGAGGCCTTGCGGGGCTATCTCAACTCACGGGTCATTCCTTCTCCGCCCTCCGCGGGAAAACAGATAACAATCCGCCGCGAGCATCCTCCCCAGTGGGCCCTGATCTGGTGGCAAAAAGACCGTCCTTTGGAGTAGAAATGTCACAAGAAATAAGCAAAAATAATACCATCATCTGGATGGCAAAGACGGCATAAGGAGCCGTAACGAAATGGAAAAAAATGAAACAGTCGTTTCGCAACGGCTCCTAAATACCTATGATGT
The DNA here is from genome assembly GCA_002347085.1 of Desulfobulbaceae bacterium UBA2276. Classification (GTDB taxonomy): domain Bacteria; phylum Desulfobacterota; class Desulfobulbia; order Desulfobulbales; family Desulfocapsaceae; genus UBA2270. Next base: position 74,204 of record DDWW01000008.1, read on the forward strand.
CGCTGTGATTGGTGCCGGGCATGCCGGTTGTGAGGCCGCGCTGGCTGCCGCCCGCATGGGTTGCAAGACCCTGGTCGCGGTTATCAATGCCGATACCATTGGCGCCATGTCCTGCAACCCGGCCATTGGGGGCTTAGCCAAGGGGCATCTTGTACGGGAGATTGATGCCTTGGGCGGCGAGATGGCCAGGAATATTGATGCCACCTCCATCCAGTTCCGGCGTCTCAACACCAGCAAGGGGCCGGCTGTTCGATCTTCCCGGGCCCAGGCGGATCGCCTGCTCTACCGGCTGCGGATGAAGTCTATCCTCGAAAATCAGGAAAATCTGGAGATCCGCCAGACGGTGGTCGATTCGCTCATCGTAGAGGATGGCCGGATCTGCGGGCTTATCACCTCGCTTGAAGAAGAGATTCGGGTGAAGGCTGTAGTGGTGGCCACCGGTACTTTCTTGAATGGCCTGATCCATGTGGGGCTGAAAAACTTCCCGGCGGGGCGCATGGGGGATAATCCCTCAACCAAGCTGGCCCAATGGTTCAAGGAGGCCGGGTTTCAGGTGGGGCGGATGAAGACGGGCACGGTGCCGCGTATCAGCGGTGCCAGTATCAATTATTCCGAGCTGGAGGTTCAGCACAGCGATCAGCCGCCCACCCATTTTTCCTTTGGCTCCACCGGGGAGTATGTCCTGCCCCAACGACCATGTTATATTACCTATACCAATGCCCAGACCCATGCAATCATCCGAGCAGGCATCGACAAGTCCCCCATGTATGCCGGGATTATTGAGGGGATTGGGGCGAGGTATTGTCCTTCTATCGAGGACAAGGTCATGCGCTTCCCGGAAAAAGACCGGCATCAGGTCTTCCTCGAACCCGAGGGGCTGGATACCACCGAGGTCTATCCCAATGGTCTGCCCACCAGTCTGCCGTTGGCCACCCAGGTGGCCATGCTCCAGAGTATCAAGGGGCTGGAGCAGGCCCGGATTATCCGCCCTGGGTATGCCATTGAATATGATTATGTGGATCCCCTGGAGCTCAAACCATCGCTTGAGACCAAACGCATCCAAGGGCTGTTTCTGGCCGGGCAGATCAACGGGACCTCGGGCTATGAGGAGGCCGCAGCCCAAGGTTTGATGGCGGCAATCAATAGCGTGCAGTATGTCCGGGGCCAGGAAGCGCTGGTGCTTGATCGCTCCCAGGCCTATATCGGGGTGCTCATTGATGATCTCGTTACCTGCGGCACCAAGGAACCCTATCGGCTCTTTACCTCGCGGGCCGAATATCGGCTGTTGCTCCGTGAGGATAATGCCGACACCAGGCTTTGTCAGATTGGCCATGATATAGGTCTGCTGGATGAGGCGGCGTATCAGCGCTATCAAGAGAAACAAGGTGCCATTGAGCAGGGGCTGCTCTTTCTGGAATCTGTCTTGGTCAAGCCGGATCAGGCGACCAATGAGGCCTTGCTGGGCCAGGGTAGTGTCCACCTGAAACAGAAGATTTCGCTGGCCGAACTCCTGCGTCGTCCCGAGCTTGGTTTGGAGCAACTGGCGTGCCTGCCCTTGGACGCCGAGATCCAGGGGCAGATCCGCCAACTGGCCGGGTCATCTGTCAGGGATGAGATTCAGTTGAAGATCAAATTCCAGGGCTATATCCAGCGCCAGCAGGAACAGGTCGATCGCTTCAAAAAGATGGAGGCGGTTGCCCTGCCCGCAGACCTTGAATATAAAGGCCTCGCTGGTCTTTCTGCTGAGGTGGTGCAGAAATTATCCACGGTGCGCCCGGCTTCCCTTGGCCAGGCCTCACGGATCTCCGGGATAACCCCGGCGGCGATTTCCGTCCTCCAGGTTCATCTCAAAAAAATGGGCAGGAAGATATAGGTTTTCGCTAACCCTTTACCACTCACCACTCACTACTCATGATGACCTTCCCCAATATCGATCCCATCCTGCTCTCCCTTGGTCCCCTGCATATCCGCTGGTATGGCCTGATGTATGTCCTGGGATTCATGGCCAGTTATTTCCTGGTGCGTCGGCAGATTCGGCTCTTTTCCTATCAGGCCCTGGAACCCTCTTTTGAAAACCTGAATCTGGTGCTCATCCTGTCGGTAGTGCTCGGTGGGCGTCTGGGCTATGTCCTTTTTTACAATTTTTCCTATTATCTCCATCACCCCCTGGAGATTCCGGCAACCTGGACCGGCGGCATGTCATTTCATGGGGCCTGTATCGGGGTGCTGGTGGGGGGCTGGCTCTTTCTGCGCAAGGAGAAACTCGATTACTGGAAGGTTGCGGATATTTATGTGGTGACTGTGCCCATTGGCCTGGGGCTGGGGAGGCTGGGCAATTTCATCAATGGTGAGCTTTATGGCCGCGTCACCGATGTTCCCTGGGGGATGATCTTCCCCGGAGGCGGCCCCTTGCCCCGGCATCCTTCGCAGATCTATGAGATGCTTCTTGAAGGGGTGGCGCTTTTTTGTGTGCTCTGGTCGCAGAAAGCGAGGCCCTGGCAGATCAGCCCCGGTTCTTTGTGTCGGCTCCGCTGGCCGCATGGCAGTATGGTTGCCCTCTTTCTTATCTGCTACGGCCTGTTTCGTTTTCTGGTGGAATTGGTGCGGGAGCCGGATCCGCAGATTGGCTTGCTCAGAGGGCTCTTCACCATGGGCCAGCTGCTCAGCAGCTTGATGATTGTCAGTGGCTTGGGGGTGTGGATTGTCCTTGGGTACCGGCAGGGTATGGGACGCGGGAAATACTAATTTCAATTTGCCTTCAAGCCGGCACCTTCTTCGGCTGCGTTACACGGCTCTTGGTCGTACACCCAGTATTGCTTCGTCGCTGCTCGCTTGTCTTCTTAGTGTCAACTGGAGGGTGCCTTGAAAAATGTGGATTTTCGTACAAAATAAGGTAAGCGCCTGCTCCGCAGGCATATAGTTGATATCCCAAGGATAAAGTTTTGAACATAACGCCGAGTTTGGGCGAAAAGACCATTTTTCAAGGCACCCGGAAGTCGAGGACTACTGGACAGTGGTCCGAACCCTGGACATCGGCCAGAATTTCGGCGCTCACTATCCTGGCACGGCTCGCGGGATCGACAAAAAAATAATCAATACGCCAACCGATGTTTCGCTCGCGGGCGCGGCTGCGGTAACTCCACCAGGAATAGTGACCCGGCTCCTGATTGTAGTGGCGGAAGGTGTCAATCCAGCCCCCTGCAATATAGGCATCCATCCATTGCCGCTCTTCGGGGGTGAAGCCGGCGTTGTTCACATTGGCCGCGGGGTTGGCCAGGTCTTTTTCAGTATGGGCGACATTGAAGTCACCGCAGATCACCACTGATTTATTGTTGGCCACCAGGCCTTCGATAAATCCCTGCACCGCACGATTGAACTCCTGTTTCAACTCCAGACGGCTCAGATCATGACGAGAATTAGGGAAATAACAGTTCACGAAATAAAAATCACCAAATTCGAGAGTTAAGACCCGCCCTTCATCATCAAAGCGGCGATCTCCAATCCCATAATAGACCTTGTCGGCCGTTTGCCGACTGTAAATGGCCACGCCGGAATAGCCCTTTTTCAGGGCGGGATAAAAATAACAGGTAAAGCCAGCCAGCTCTCGCACCGAGTCGGGTAATTGTTCAGGGAGGGCTTTGATCTCCTGGAGGGCCAGGATGTCCGGGGCCAGGTCTTGGACAATCTCGGAGAAGCCGTTTTTGGCAACTGCCCGCAAGCCGTTGACATTCCAGGAAATCATCCTCTTGATCCCCGCTTGCTTGGCATCTTGTTTGTCCGATCTTGTGGGGTTACGTTTTCTGGGAGTCACTCCGATTTGGGGGCAGAGACTCCTCAGCAGGCAAATCTCACAATGCGGGCCTATCGGCCGACAGGTTCCCTGGCCAAATGCCACCAGCAGGGAGTTGACCCGGATCCAGTACTGCGGGGGAAGTTTGTCTCGCAAGGCCATTTCGGTCTGCAAGGGGGTGGCCGTCTGCACATATCCCCAGATATTCATGATCCGGTGGACATGGGTATCGACACAGATTGCATGTTTGCCAAAGCCCTGGGCCCGGACCAGATTGGCGGTTTTTCGACCCACGCCGGGCAAGGTGATAAGTTGCTCGATCTCCTCTGGAACCTGACCCCCAAATTCTTGGTCCAAAATGGCGGGCAGGGCGGCCAGATATTTGGCCTTGCTTTTGTAGAATCCTACCGGAAAGATAAGTCGTTGCAAGGTGTTCTCATCGAGTGCGGCCAGGGCGTGAGAAGTGGGGGCCTTGGCAAAGAGGCGGGCGGCGGCGGTAGCGGTGACTTCGTCACGGGTGCGGGCCGAGAGAATGGTCGCCACCAAGACCTTGAAAGGGTCATGGGTCTGCACGGCAATCAGATCAACCACCGGGACTTGATAACTCTGCACCTCTTGTTCCAGTATTTGCAAGACTTGTTCAATATCAAAAGGCATGGGCGAGTTAAAAAAGGTGAATATTTATCGTCTGGGTTCTAAGATTTTTTTGTTAGCTTATTGAATATACTATCGTATTTTTTTAATAAATACACAAAGGAAAAGGGGGCCTAGCGGCGCAGGCCCTATCTTAGGGACATAGAAATTACCAAATTGCCGTTTTTGAATATGTAGATCGGGTTTCAACCCGACAGCATGGCTACCGCCGTTGTCGGGCTGAAGCCTGACCTTGTCTTGTGAATATCTGGTGATTTTGTAATTTCCAAATCCCTTACACTGCCAGTCTCAGGATTTCGGTAATGGTTTTCCTGGTGTAGAGCCCACCAATACCCCATTGTCTGGCCAGGCCTTCGGCGTTTTCGGCGATGGTCTCGATGTCTGCTGCAGGGATCTTCACCTCGCCCAGACGCACCGGCGATTTGATCGTCACAAACCACTGCTCCAGTGCCGCAATCCCGGCGACAGCGGAATCCAGCCCGAAGATCTCCCTGGCAAACCGCTGAAACTGGCTGGGGTTTCTGGCCAGATACCACTTCATCCAGGCGGGCATGACAATCGACAGCCCGGCCCCGTGCGGGATATTGTAAATGGCGCTCAGGGCATGCTCGATCATGTGGTTGGGAAAGCTGTATTCGCCGACCCCGGCCGGGGTCAGGCCGTTGAGGGCCAGGGTGGCTGTCCACATGAAGGAGGCGCGGGCCTGGGCGTGGCCGGGCTCGGCCATGATCAAATCCGTGGTCTCGATCACCGTCTTGATAATCCCTTCCACCAGGCGGTCCTGGAGATGGGTGCCGGGCTCTTTGGTGAAATAGCCCTCGATGACATGGGCGATGGCGTCCACGGCGCTGTAGGCCGTGTAGTTCAGGGGTACGGAATGGGTCAGCTCGGGGTTGAGGATGGAGACCCGTGGGTAGACATGGGGCGAGGAGATATTGTATTTCTGCCGGGTTGCCGCATTGGTGACCACCGAGTTGCCGTTCATCTCGCTGCCGGTGGCGGCCAGGGTCAGGATGGTGAAGACCGGCAGGGCGCGCGTAACTTCCTTGCCGACAAAGAAATCCCAGATATCCGCATCACTCAGGGCACCGACGGCGATGGCCTTGGATTCGTCCAGCACCGAACCGCCGCCCACGGCCAGGATCGCCTCCACCTTCTCCCTCTTGGCCAGGATCACGCCTTCCCGGGTATGGGAAATCAGCGGGTTGGAGTCCACCCCGCCATACTGGCTGCAACTGATATTGCCACCCTTGAGGCTGGCCAGGACCCGATCGAGCAGGCCGCTTTTGACCACCGAGTTGCGGCCGTAGACCAGCAGGACCTTCTTGATTCCGGCGGCGTTGAGTTCCTCGCCGATCAAAGATTCTTTACCTGCGCCGAAGATGATCTTGGTCGGGTTGTGAAAGGTGAAATCAAACATGTGTTTCTCCTTGTGAGGGATGGTCTGGTTTTTTGTGCTCGGTTTGAGGGTAGAGGACAACTGAGAATAATGTATCATTCATTGGCTGAAAGTGTCAATCCTTCAGGCTCTTTAACTATTATGGGGGGGCAGGCTGTGCCGTACACCACTATGCTATGTTGGCAGAATAAGTTCGCACGTAAACAGAGTCTGTTCACCGATCGATTCTTCTCCTATTCTGCTCATGTGGAGGATTGCGTCTGCGTGGAAGGGGTGAAAACAGGCCGGGAGCTGCTGGAGGATGATGTCTTGAAGATCCACCAGCAAGAGGCATCAATTATACGTAAAATCAGAAAAATGAATAGGACGAGGTGAATGCCAATTAGACAGGTTTAGCCTAACAGTTCGAGTACGACGATATCTACTAAACTGAACATTTTGCAAGAGGATCGGTGTGAAGTGTATTTTAACTCCCCTCCGTAAAAAGGAGCTGAGGCAGTCAAGCCTTGCCTCTATTTCTCAAGGCAATTTGGTGTTTCTGGTAAAATTCATCATTCGGTGGATGGGAATCAAGGACTTCTGGCGGATCTCTTCATCAAGAGTGATTTCATTCGCACCAGACTCTAAGACCTGGGCCAGATTACGTAAACCGTTCATGGCCATCCATGGGCAGCGCAGGCAACTCTGGCAGCTGCCACCCAAGCCGCCGTTGGGCGCCTCAAGAAAGGTTTTGGTGGGTGAGGCCTGTCTCATCTTATAAAAGATACCCGGTTCGGTGGCGACAATGAACTCTTGGACCTCAGGGTTCAATGTGGCCTTGATCAAGCCGGTGGTGGAGCCAACCACATCGGCCAATGCAACCACCTCCTCAGGTGATTCGGGGTGGACCAGAATCTGGGCATTTGGATACTCTTTTTTCAGCGCCCTGATACCCTCGGCCTTGAACTGCTCGTGAACCACACAGCTGCCCGGGCAGATCAGCATTTCCACTCCGGTTTTCCTCTGGACATACGAACCAAGATGACGATCAGGGGCCCAGAGAACCTTCTCCTTCCGGTCAGCCAGGTATCTGATAATCGGCAGGGCAATGCCTGATGTTACCACCCAGTCAGCCCTGGCCTTGACCGCCGCACTGGTATTGGCATAGACTACACTGGTGTAATCAGGATGGGCATCACAAAATTCCGTGAAAAGATCGACCGGACACTCCAGATCCAAGGAGCAGGTTGCCTCGACATCAGGCATCAGTACCCTTTTTTCCGGATTGAGTATTTTGGCCGTCTCTCCCATAAAACGGACCCCGGCAACAATTAATGTAGAAGCTGGATGTTCATTGCCAAAGCGGGCCATTTCCAGGGAGTCGGCAACATAGCCACCGGTCTCCTCGGCCAGTTGCTGAAGGTCATCGGAGGTATAATAATGGGCAACCAGGACCGCGTCCTGCTCCTGTAAAAGCCGTTTAATCCTTGCCAGCAGGGCCTCACGTTCGCCAGGCTCATATTCAGCCCCCTGACGGGCCGCCTCGGCCCAGGCCCGATCAAGAAGCCCCTGATCGATAAGGGGTAAGGTCGGGAATTTGATAGGTTGATTTTCTGCATTTGCTGTCATAATTGTTCCTTAAAGAAAGATTTCTTATACGGGTACAAAACAAAATAACCAAGAATTCCTAAGATAACCTTCCCTCAAAAATGTTGCAAAGTGTCTTGCCTGAGCCACTTTTTAACTATCCAACATGCTATGTTATATGCTTTTTTCAGAAAAACCTTGATGGCCTGACGGTCAGGCCGATAGCTGTCTTTGAGGTTCCCAAACACCCTCCGCAGAGTCTCCCGCTCCTGCAACCATTTTGTCTTTTCTGATGTCTGAAGGCAGGCGGCCCAGCCAGTATCTGACAATTATTTCGCTATTTTCCCCAGTTCCACGGTAACAGGAGGCTAAGGATGCCTCTGGTCGTTAGTGGCTACCCGGTGATGATACTTATATCATCACCGGCGTTGAGGGTGCCGCCGCTCAGGACCTTGGCGAAAATGCCTTCCGTGGGCATGATGCAGTTGCCTGCCTGTTCATAGATTTTGCATTTGGTGTGACACTTCTTGCCGATCTGGGTGATCTCCAGTTCCACTTCTCCCGCTTTTAATCTGGTGCCGACCGGCAGTCGGGGTAAGTCCAGTCCCTCGGTGGTGATATTTTCCGCAAATGAGCCGGGCCGCAGGTGCGGGTGTTCTGCGGCCATCTTGGCAATGCTTTCCTGGGCGAGCAGACTTATCTGTCGATGCCAGTCCCGGGCATGGGCATCGCCGATAATGCCGTGATCTGGTTTTACCGTGACCGAATCGACCGGTTCCTTGTCGGTTCCAGTGGCAGGGCTGACGTTGATTGAAACTATTCTGGGCATATTTCTCTCCAATTCCCGGCAATGCCGGTATGACGGATTTTGATATTAGGGTACCTCGAAAAATTGTCTTTTTGCCCAATCTCTGCGTTGTTCAAAAAAAATATCCTCGGAATATTAACTATATGCCTGCGGTAAATTTTTTCTCACGCCTTGGTCTTGAACAAAAATCCTGATTTTTCAAGGTGCCCATTAATAAAAGAGCACTCGTTCTTACCTGAAAACTTTGATTTTCGTCATTTTTCCTCTAATCCAGTAACAACTCGGTACTGAGATAGCGTTCGCCGGTGTCGGGGATGATGACAACTATATTTTTATCCCTGTTCTCTTCCCGGGCCGCCACCTGCAGGGCCGCCCAGGCGGCTGCGCCGGAGGAGATCCCGCACATGATTCCTTCTTCGCGGGCCAGACGTCGGGCGGTCGCAAAGGCCTGTTCATTGGTGACCTGGATCACTTCGTCGATGATCGCGGTATTCAGGACCTTCGGGATAAAACCGGCGCCGATCCCCTGGATCTTATGGGGACCGGGAGACCCGCCGGACAGAACCGGCGAGTTGGCAGGTTCGACCGCGATGACCTGAAAGGAGGGGTTGCGTGATTTTAACACCTCGGCAACCCCGGTAATGGTGCCGCCGGTTCCTACTCCTGCCACCAGGATGTCAACCTCGCCGCCGGTGTCGTGCCAGATCTCTTCGGCGGTGGTGCGGCGGTGGATTTCGGGGTTGGCCGGATTTTCAAACTGATTGGGCATGAAAGAGTCGGGAGTGGCTTGGTGGAGTTCTACGGCCTTGGCGATGGCGCCTTTCATGCCTTCCGGGCCAGGAGTGAGAATCAGCTCCGCCCCCAGATGTTTGAGGAACTTCCGCCGTTCGACGCTCATGGTCTCAGGCATGGTCAGGAGCAGCCGGTAATTTCTGGCGGCGCAGATACAGGCCAGGGCGATGCCGGTATTGCCGCTGGTCGCTTCGATGATCAGGGTATCGATGTCAAGGCGTCCGTCGGCCTCGGCCGCTTCGATCATCGCCTTGCCGATCCGGTCCTTGACGCTCGACATGGGGTTGCCTGATTCTATTTTGGCAAAGATATTCGCCTGGCAATCGGCGGCGATACTATTGAGTCTGACCAGTGGGGTTCTGCCGACGGTTTGGGCAATATTGTTGAATATCGCAGTCATTCTTCAGCTCCTTTCAGTTTTGATTTTTTAGAAAACCGGTTTACTTGCCTTTGTTGCCGGAGTAAAGCAGTTCCGGTTTTTTCAGGATGACCTTGGTGTCGGCGGGGATGCTGTCGGTTATCCAGATATTGCCGCCGATCACCGAACGAGCGCCAATAACGGTTTCGCCGCCGAGCTGGCCGAGACAGTATTCCAGATTGGCGGGATTAATGGCGGTGGTTGAAAAATAGCCGGGAAAGAGGATTCTCCGGGCTTGATTGATGATCTGGACCACTTTTTCGTAAGTGGGGATCGGGATTGAGCCCAGGTGATCAAAGCAGCCGTGCTGGATGCAGGAGGCGGCGAGCTTTTTGACCACCGGCTGGATATCCTGGTAGAGGTGGCTGATATTTTCGGCATCGTCAACGTATCGGATGTTGTCTATGTTCTTCTGAAACATTCTGGAACCTGTCTTTAAGCGGGTAAGAGATATCTTGTGCCAGTTAGTACTATCATGCAACGCTACACGTTCAGATATCAGGGGGTATTGTTTCTCCGGCTGACCAGAAATATCCCGTAGGTCGCCCGCAGGTTTGGCAGAAAACGTATGATATTACCCTGCAGGTCATCGCTGTGGGTGTTGATGTCCACCTCCTTGATAACCTCGCAGCCGGTTTCCCTGACAAAGCGGCGGAAGTCCTTGATGGTGATGATCCTGATGTTGGGGGTGTTATACCACTCGTAAGGCAGTTGCCGGTTTTTGGGGGCGTAGCCGAAAAAGAGGATCTGCAGCCGGATGGACCAGTAGCTGAAATTCGGAAAGGAAACGATGATCTTTTTTCCGACCCGCAGTAAATCCTTGATCAGTATGTCCGGTTCCAGGACCTGCTGCAGGGTCTGACTGAGGATCACATAATCGAAGGAGTTGTCCGGATAATCATGGACCTCTTCGGTGATATCGCCCTGGAGGACCTGCACCCCTTTTTCAATACATTTTTCAACCTTGGCCTCGGAGCTTTCAATGCCGGTGCCCTTGACGAGCTTCTCTTTTTTGAGAAAGCCGAGCAGCTCCCCCTCGCCGCAACCAAGATCAAGAACCCTGCTGCCGGGTTCGATCCATGAGGCTATTATCTGGAGATCATAACGCATCGTGTTCTTCTTCGGATACTCGGTTCAGGAATCGATTGATCAGGGCGCTTTGCCGTTCGTTGGGGAGCAGGAAGGCGTCATGGCCGCATTTTGCCTCGATCTCGCAAAAGCTCACATCCAGGCCGTTCTTCTTCATGACCTTCACCAGGTCGCGGGATTGGTAGGTGGGGTAAAGCCAGTCCGAGGTGAATGAGATTGCCAATATCTTTGCCGTTACCCTGGCAAAGGCCTCGACCTCCGAGTCTTGGCCATGCTGCCGGCCGACGTCGAAATAGTCGGCGGCTTTGGTTATGTACAGAAAAGAATTGGCGTCGAAGCGCTGGACGAACTTTGAGCCCTGATAGCGCAGGTAGCTTTCCACCTGAAAATTGGCCTCAAAATCGAAAGCGAGATTATCCCGGTTCTGGAGGCGTCGCCCGAATTTGCTGCGCATGGCCTCGTCGGAAAGATAGGTGACGTGGCCGACCATCCTGGCCAGAGCCAGACCCAGATCAGGCTTTGGGCCGCTGTAGTAATCACCTTTGTTGAAATTAGGGTCGGACATGATGGCCTGGCGACCGATCTCATTAAAGGCGATGGCCAGGGCGGAGTGACGGGTGGTTGTGGCCAGCAGGATCGCGGCAGTGACCATCTCCGGGTAGCTGATGACCCATTCAATGACCTGCATGCCGCCAATGGAGCCGCCGATTACCGCCAATAGTTTATCGATGCCGAGATGATCGAGCAAAACTTTCTGGACCTTGACCATGTCGCCGATGGTCACCACCGGAAAGTCGAGCCCGTATGGTTGACCGGTTGTCGGATTGGTTGACGATGGCCCGGTGGTGCCCATGCAGCCGCCCAGAACGTTCGAGCAGATGACGAAATATCTATTGGTGTCGATGCCCTTACCGGGGCCGACCATTATGTCCCACCAGCCTGGCTTGGGATCGTCGGCGGCGTAGTAGCCGGCCACGTGGGAATCACCGGACAGGGCATGGGTGACCAGAATGACGTTGCTCTTGTCGCTATTGAGGATGCCCATGGTTTCGTAAGCAACTGTAATCGGACCAAGGCCGGCGCCGCTTTCCAGCATTAGGGCATTGGGCGGCTCGGCAAAGGTATGGAACTTTTTTTCAACCAGGCCGACGGAGATTCCGCCATTATCGTGTTCAACGTACTCGCTCATGATGATTGCGGCTCAGATGGTGTCGAGGGCCTGGCCGAGATCATCACAGATATCAGCAACTGCCTCAATGCCGACCGAGAGCCTGATCAGATCCGGAGTGATCGACAGCTTTTGGCGGGTTGGTTCATCGAAGGAGAGATACTGGGATGAGTATGGGTGGATAACCAGGGTCTTGCAATCCCCAAGGTTGGCCAGATTGTAGGCCAATTTCAGGGCGTTGATGAACTTGAAGCACGTTTTCTGGTCACCAAGGCCGAAGGAGAGCACCCCGCCGAAGCCCATGCCGTTGAACTGGGTAGCTGCTGTCTGGTGGGAAGGGCTGTTGGTAAGGCCCGGATAGCGGACCCATTTTACCTCCGGCCGATTGCTCAGAAATTCGGCAACCTGCTGGGCGTTGGCCAGGTGTCTCTCCATGCGGATGGCCATGGTGTCCAGTCCCAACATGGTCAGGTAGGAATGCAGGGGTGCCTGGGTGGTGCCGAAATTGATGTGATGTTCCCGCCAGACCTTGTCGAGGTAAGCCAGGGGGCCTTTGCGGTCGATAAAGGGTTTGAAGTCCGGGAAACGGTCGTTTTGCCAGTTGAAGGTACCGCTGTCGATCACCACGCCGCCGGTGGCGTCGCCGTGGCCGTTGAAATACTTGGTTGTCGAGTGAATAACGATATCCGCGCCCAGCTCGATCGGACGGCATAGATAGGGGGTGGCCAGGGTGCTGTCAACCAGCAGCGGCAAGCCGTGGCGGTGGGCGATGACTGCCGCTTTGGCCAGGTCCGGCACGTCCATTTTGGGGTTACCGATGGTTTCCAGGTAAATAAATCTGGTTTTATCGTTGATCGCCTCTTCCATGGCTGCCAGATCGGTGGATTCGACCATCCGGGCGGTAAGGGCATATTTTTTGAAAACGTTGTTAAACAAAACATAGGTTGACATGAAGAGGGAATTACCGGTGACGAATTCATCCCCGGCCCGCAACAAGGCCATACAGGCATTGGTAATGGCCGCCATACCGGAAGAGGTAACCACCGCCCCGGCACCACCCTCCAGGGAGGCGAGTTTTTGCTCGAGTACCTTATTGGTGGGGTTGGTGAGACGCATATAGATGTGGTCGCCTGTCTTGCCGCCGAAGGTGTCGCTCAGGTTTTCGGCAGTCGGATGGAGATTGGCGGCGGATTGGTAAATAGGAGGCAGGGTCGCGCCCTCCCAGTCGGCGGGGGATTGGCATTCGTGGATGACTCTGGTACGGAAATCCTGGTATTTTGCAGACGACATTGAAGTCCTCCCTGGATGGTGTCGGTTTATGGGTACCTTGAAAAATTGTCTTTTTGGGCCAATCTCTGCATTGTTCCAAAAAATTTATCATCGGAATATTAACTATATGCCTGTGGTAAATTTTTTCTCACGCCTTGGTCTTGAACAAAAATCCTGATTTTTCAAGGTACCCCTTATATGAAAGAGTTGACGGAATAAAACCGTTAATCTGTGCCGTGTGTAACATGCTGATATTAAAGTAAGTCTGATAGTACTACACAGGAGCGGCAGATCTTCATCTTTTCCTGCCAGTTTTTTTGGCTCTGGCATTCACAGATGGTACCGTTTATAAACCAGCAGAGTTTACCGGCCTGAAATTCCCAAGCCGGGCAATGTTTGCGGCGTTGGGGAGGGCATTTTTTTACGGTCCAGCAGGGTTTAAAGGCTTTGTCACTAGCTCTGCTTCGGGAGAGCAGGAAAAAAACCTGCCGCTCCACATGGGATGGGATCTTGCGCCAGCCTTGCTCATAGCTGTGGACCGCTTTTGTCGAGACACCCAGAAGTTCGGCCACTTCTTTCTGGGTTTTGTCTAATACCTTTCTGGCCTTCAAAAATTCTTCGCTTTCCACTGCATACTCCGGCTAAATATTTTTGATTTTTTAAGGAGGTTCTTATAGTAATAGGCTCAATGATAACATATTGTACCACAAGGTGGTATAATAAATATTTAAAATTTAGGTGTTGAGCTTGGCATTTTTGGGCTTTTCGTAACTGTTGTGCGGTCGTTGATGATTTAAAAAAAGGAACACGAGGGGCGATATCTTAAACGGATTTTGCCTTGAAATATGGGGGCACTGGTACATTGGTTTGACAATTTTGCAAAAAATGTGATTTGATTATATTGCATGCTTTGCAGATTTGTAAGCATATGTTGGGCCGTCATTGTCTCCGGCTCAGGAGGAATGAAACATTTTTGATTCAGGAGGGTGTATGAAAAAGAATATTGTCAGTATCTGTTTGATCATTTTTGTTTTGACTTTCGGAATACCTGTTTTGCCGGTGAATGGTGGGCAGGGAGCGAGTGTCGTTCTGCATCAGACTGGTTTGAATGTGACCGGAGGATCGGGTACGGTTACTCTTTCCCTTCGTATTGTCGGGCCGGATGGGTTGGTGGTGTGTGATCTCAGCAGTGATGGAGGGACTCTGGCTTGGAGTGCCTCTGGGATGCCGGATGGACAGTATTCCTATGAGGTGCGTCAAGGTGTAGCGCCGAAGCGAGTTCGCAGTGAGGAACAGTCGGGTGGGTTGGGAGAAACTGTTGCGCCCGCTTCAATCAGCTCTGGTGGCTTTTTGCTTCAGGGTGGGAGTTTGGTGCTGCAAGAGCGGGAGGGGGCAGGGATTTTTCAGAGCATATCCGCTGGTGTCAGTTGTGCTCTTGCCGCAATGGGGGATTTTTTGGTGACGCCGGCGTATGCGGATGTAGTTCATGCTGATGATGTGATTATTACCGGTAGTGAATGTGTGGGATTTGATTGTTTAATAGATGGAACTGAAAATTTTGGTTTTGATACAGTGCGGTTGAAGGAAAATAATAACCAGATTCATTTTGATGACACCTCTTTAACCGTTGGTTTTCCTGCTAATGACTGGCGAATTTTAATTAATGACACTACTTCTGGTGGGGCCTCTTATTTTTCTGTTGAAGATTCCACTGCTGCAAAACGTCCTTTCACTATTGAAGCTGGGGCTGCAACCAATTCACTTTATATAAAAGACTCGCGTGTTGGCATGGGAACGTCTGTACCTGTGTTGAAACTTCATATGGTACAGGGTGATACCCCTGCGGTCCGTCTTGATCAGGATGCCTCAGGTGGCTGGACACCACAGGTCTGGGATGTGGCCGGCAATGAAAGCAATTTTTTTGTCCGGGATACGACCGGTGGCAGTAAGCTTCCCTTTCGCATTCAGCCGGGCACTCCCACCAATACAGTTACTCTTAGGAGTTCAGGATTTGTTGGAATCGGTACCTGGGCACCAACCCATACCTTGCATGTGGTTGGCGATGCTCTGATAACCGGTAATTTGGAATTAGGAAGTAGCCGTTCCCTGAAAAAAGATATCCGGTTTCTGGAGACGATAGATGCTTCTGCAGCCTTGGCAGCCCTTGAACCTGTTCGGTTTCATTACAAAACATCTCCAGATGAGGAATCTTTGGGCTTCATCGCAGAAGATGTACCGGATCTGATTGCCACCAAAAGCAGAAAAACGCTTAGTACCATGGATGTGGTGGCGGTGCTGACTAAGGTGGTGCAGGAGCAGCAGGCGACTATTGCCCGGCTGGAAAATTCTGTAAATCAGCTGGAGAAGAAGGTTCTCAGATAATAGCTTTCTGCAACAGGGGAGGGGAATATGTTATTTCGAATAATTAGGGTACTGGCAGGCATGTGTTTCTACCTCTTACTGATCCTTCCGAAAGTACAGGCCGGTGAGATGGTTGTCCATAATGGAGGAGCGGTGACCATTAAGTCCGGCTCGATTTTGTTGATGAATTGTAATAATCTTACCATTGAAAATGGCGGAATTTTTACTGTGGGTGGTGGAGTCGTTCGTCAACGTGGCAAGCTTATAGTGGAGGCTGGTGGGCAGTATGTTATCGAGTCCGGCAAGGTAGAACAATGTCATACATTTTATGTCATTCCTGGTGCGGAAGGAAAGGGCGCGGTTATTTGTTTATGAGCTGTTGGTAATAGATGTCTTGATGTGAAAAAGGTCGAAGTAGAGATTGAATCAGAAGAGCCTGCTTGAGATTTCAGCAGGCTGTTCTGATTTCTTGTGATATTAAAATATCTTCCGACTTTTGTTGTTAAGGATTAAAAACATGATGAGCTAATTGATATCGCAAGCGGCTTTTGCCTTCAGTGTTTATTATGAGGGTTTTCTGGATGTCGGGATGAGCTTCTTCGTGTGGTCTTGTGTGGTTTTATTACTGTATGTTTCTGTTTTGACGGGAGAATGGGTTGACGGATACTAAATCGGCAAAGCCGACCAGTTCAAACAGGAAAAAGGCGAGACCATCGGTTGCAGCCTCTGCGTCTGCACCGGGCGGTGGGACCATCCTGCCGCTGCCGGTTTCGTGGGAGGAGTGTGCGGCGCGCGGCTGGGATCAGGTGGATGTGGTGCTGGTCTCCGGTGATGCCTATATCGATCACCCCTCCTTCGGCATTGCCCTGATCGGCAGGCTGCTGGAGAGTCACGGCTATCGGGTGGCCATCCTGGCCCAGCCCCGCTATGACCGGCTTGACGATTTTCTCCAGTTCGGCCCGCCCCGTCTTT
>DDWW01000061.1 GCA_002347085.1 Desulfobulbaceae bacterium UBA2276
TTATGATTTGACTGTTTCCTGAAAGATATGCCGCAGATTATAGAAATAATCTATTCCCGACCAGATGGCCATAACTAAGCTGATATACAACAAGATCTGCCCTATCTGGTGGAGATAAGGTATCGGCAGAATACCAAGGGGAAAGATCAGGAAGCCAATCCCGAAATATTGGAAATTGCTCTTTATTTTTCCCATGAATCCGGCCGGCACCACCACCCCGGTCGAGGCGGCAAGTCCTCGTAAACCAGTAATAATAATCTCCCGGCAGACGATCAGCAGGCACACCCAGGCCGGAACCCGGTCCATGGGAATAAGCATGATCAGGGCGGTTGTTACCAACACCTTGTCGGCTAAAGGATCCATAAGCTGGCCAAGGACCGTTTCGCTCTGGTATTTGCGAGCAAAATAGCCGTCCACAAGGTCGGTCAGGGCGGCAAAGGTAAAAACAAAAAAAGTCCCCAGGCCAATAGCAACTGTCTGTTCCACAGAAAACAAGACCATGAGCACAGGAACCAAAGCAAAACGAAGCCCAGTCAATATGTTTGGTAACGTCACTACTTGATCCATTGTCTGCACCCCAAAATCTGCTCTATCTTGACTCTCATTGCACTGTTACCAGGCCACCTACCCTGATTGTTGAGCCCGCGAGAGGCGTTTGACTTCCAAGGCCTTGATATCCTTTGTAACCTTTATAGTGGTGAAGTACGCGCTGAATATATTCCCTGGTTTCAGGAATCTGTGGTATCTGGTTTGTACGTTTCACTAAATTGGGACCGGCATTATAGGCCGCAAGGCTCAAAGGAATATTTCCATTAAAATCTTTAAGAATATCACTGAAGTAGCGTGTTCCTCCATCAATGTTGGCCCGGGGATCAAAGGGATTGGACACCTTGAGATCTCTGGCCGTTCCCGGCATGAGCTGCATCAGCCCCTGGGCACCCTTGTTTGATTGGGCATTGCAATTAAACCCAGATTCGGCCTTGATGATAGCCTTAATGAGAAGTGGATCGACATTATGGTCTTTGCCGCTCTGCTTGATCTGCCGGTCATAGGCCGCACTATCAGCACTATTCGTCCGCACACTACGGCGCCCGCCAACCCTGACCTCGGGCCAGGCCTGCGCTGAAGGCTTGCTGATCGCCGTTGCGTCACGTTGATAGAGGCGGCAGGTACTGGCGGCAGGGACATTGGTGTAATACCGGGTTCCTTTCGCATCCACATAGGTGTAAACATCAGCGCGGGCCAGGGACTGGCCATAGAATAGGATTGCCACCGCTGCCATCAACAACACTTTACTGGCTGTTCCCATCTTTCACCTTTTTTGTCTTGACGATCTTTAGGAGCCGTTACGAAATAACTCTACCATTTACATCAATTTCGTTACGGCTCCTTATGCCGCTCCGGTCAACCAATTGGCCTTGTTATTTTTTTCTCTTTTCCCAATCAGCCAGAAACTGCTCCACGCCAAGGCTGGTCAAGGGATGCTTGGCCAACTGTTCAATCACCTTGAGGGGGATGGTGGCAATATCCGCGCCGATCATCGCCGCGTCCAAGACATGGAGTGGACTTCTGACGCTGGCCACAATAACCTCGCTCTGGTAATCATAATTCCGATAAATTGTCATGATCTCACTGATCAGCTCCATCCCGTGCTGGCCAATATCGTCAAGCCTGCCAACAAAAGGGCTGACATAGGTGGCACCGGCCTTGGCGGCGAGAAGTGCCTGGGTCGCAGAAAAGACCAGGGTCACATTGGTCTTGATTCCCATCTCCGTAAGCTGTTTGACGGCCTTCATCCCCTCCATGATCATGGGGATCTTGATTACAATTTTATCGCTCAGGGCCGCCAGAACTTTAGCCTCTTTGACCATGCCCTCCGCTTCAAGACTTACCACCTCGGCACTGACCGGGCCATCCACCACTTTACAGATCTCTTTGAGAATCTTCTCAAAAGGCTTGTTTTCGCGGGCAACTAAGGAGGGATTCGTGGTTACCCCATCGACCATGCCCATGGCTACGCCTTTTTTGATCTCATCAATATTGGCAGTATCTATAAAAAATTTCATTTTTCTTCTCCTTTTTCGTTGAGAAACTGACTGCAACAAGCCTCGCTGCAGAAATAATAGAGCTGATTTTTATGTTGCAATCGTACTGCCTGCCCTTGGGGAACAAGGGTATGACACACTGGATCTTCCACCAGGACATCAGAAACTTGCGGGGAAGCATTTTCATCGGACGACTTCTGGCTCGGTTTGTCGGCAGGTTTTTTTTTGCTCATGCCGATCAACAAGCGATACCCTATATAAAACAGCAAGGCCAGAACCAGCAAGCGTACAGGACTCATGTTATGCCCTCATTGCGCTTGTCAGTCTGTGAAAATAAAAATTCATATGGAGTATTATAGCCGCCTGCAGATAAATGTCTAATTTTTATTCTTATTCCAATTTGCATGCAAGCCGGCACCTTCATCGGTTGCTTGCCTTCTCGGTGTCCATTTGAATATTTTTGGAATTATTTGCTTATGTCTTGGTTAAAAACGTTCTCTTGTTCACTGCATCCGTGAGATGGCTTGCGCTCCCACTTTTCCTTGTTGAATCTGCAAGAGAATCTGCTGATACATGGCCGCAACTGTCTGACCAGTCCGAGGATCCTGGAGCCTGGGGGCAATTTCAGCCAGCGGGGCCAGGACAAAAAGACGACTTCCAATATGGGGATGAGGCACTATCAACTCAGCTGTGTTGAGTACCGTGTCGCCAAAGTAGAGCAGATCGAGATCAAGAAAACGATCCTGGTAGCCCACACTTTCCGGGTCGCGCAGTCGTCCATGTTCCGCCTCCACCTGTAATAGGCAATGCAACAGCTCGTAAGGCCCCAGGGTTGTTTCCACCAGGCCCACACCGTTGGTAAAAAGAGAGGGGCTGGTCATACCCACGGCCTCGGTTGCATACAGTGAGGAAAGCGTGAGAGGGACAAGTTTTTCCTTGGTGGCCAGGCACTTCCAGGCACTGCGAATAAGCTCTTGACCCTGGCCAAGATTGGAACCAAACCCAATAACGGCCAGGGTTGTCTGTCCTGATTTTACATCCTGCACGTCCACCACATTGCTCTACAGATCTTGCAGGCCCAGGACATCAAACATGGAGTAGAGGCCGGGCTTTTTACCAACGACCCAGGCTGCGGCAGTGGCCGCTCCCTTAGCAAAGTTATCACGACTGTGGGCTCGATGGGTGATCTCGATGCGCTCGCCCGGGCCGGCAAAATAGATGGTGTGTTCGCCGACTATATCTCCACCCCGGATCGTCTGGATGCCGATCTCTTTCTTGCCTCGTTCGCCAATCATGCCATGACGTTCATAGACGGCAACCTCAGCCAGATCACGATGGACGCCTGAGGCGGCCATCTCGGCCAGCTTCAGGGCCGTGCCGCTGGGGGCATCTTTTTTCTTGTTATGATGGGCCTCAATGATCTCAATATCGTAGTCGTCACCCAGGATAGAGGCGGCCTTGGCGGCCAGTTTGAACAGGACATTGACACCTACGGCCATATTCGGGGATTGGACACAGGGGAAATGTTGGGCCAGACTGGCCAGCTCTTCCAGATTCTCGGGGGTCAGTCCGGTGGTGCCAATGACCATCGCCTTTTTATGCTTGGCTGCCAGACGGGCAAATTCCATGGTCGCCTTATGAAAGGTAAAATCGATGAGGACATCACCCTGATCGATTACCGCCTCCAGGCCTTCAGCAATACTCATCCCCGCCCGTCCCCAGCCCGCGAGTTCGCCGGGGTCACGGCCAAGGGCTGGACTACCGGCGGCCTCAAAGGCGGCACTATACTGCAAGCCCGGATGTTCATTGACCATATACCCTACCCGCTGCCCCATCCGACCGGAGGCCCCGGCAACAATAACCTTGATCATTTTTTCTTCCTTTGCTTTTAATCTGGCTCTTTAGGAGCCGTTACGAAATAACGAGAGACCATTTCAAATTGTTTCGTTGCGGCATTTGTATACCGTTTTTGACACTGGGATGGCTATGTTATTTTTTTACAACGGCTTATATCAGTTTCGCGTCCTTCATCGCCGCACTCAATGTGGCCAAGGCCTTGTCATCAATGGCTGACAAGGGCAGACGCGGCAGCCCGTCTTTGATCTTGCCCATCAACTCCACCCCTTTTTTGGCCGGCACCGGGTTGGGCGCGCAGAACATGGCGTTCATCAGGGGGAACAGGCGATAATGAATCTTGTTGGCCTTTTTCAGGTCTCCGGCCAAAGCGGCCTCCATCAGATCGGACATCCCTTTGGGATCGACATTGGAGGTCACCGAAATAACCCCTTTGCCGCCGATAAAGACCGTGGGCATGGAGGTGAAATCATCACCTGAGAGGACAATAAACTTGGGAGGACAGAGGCGGATTATATCGCTGATCTGTTGCAGGCTGCCGCATGCCTCTTTGATCCCGATGATATTTTTCACCCCGGCCAGACGAGCGACTGTCTCCGGCAACATGTTAATAGATGTTCGCCCCGGAACATTGTACAAAAACATCGGGATTTTAACCGCCTCGGCTATGGCCTTGAAGTGCAGATACAGCCCTTCCTGGCTGGGCTTGTTATAATAGGGGGTCACGGACAGCACCGCGTCGGCGCCGCTGGCCTTGGCACTCGCGGTCAGTTCAATGGCCTCTTTGGTGTTATTGGCGCCGGTTCCGGCAATAACCGGCACCCGGCCGGCAACCGTCTTGACCGTCAGCTCAATAACCCGCTTGTGCTCATTAAAATCGAGAGTTGCCGATTCGCCCGTGGTCCCGCAGGGGACAATGCCATGGGTGCCATTCGCGATTTGAAACTCAATGAGATCGATCAAGCCCTGCTCGTCCACCTCACCATTGATAAACGGGGTGACAATGGCCACAATGGCGCCGTGATACTTTTTCATAGTTTTTTCTCCTGATATTTTGTTAGAGCAAGGCCTCTGTCGTCAAGAGTCCTTCATAGATAATTCTGGCTGGCCCCTGGAGAAAGACATTCTCGGCTCGAGGACCATCTGGACCTTTTTGCAAATCGAAGAAAATGGTCAGATGTTCCCCCCCAGAGGTCATGATAGCCACTGGTGAGCTGGCCAAGCCGTCAAGGGCTGCAAAGAGGGCGGATGCCACTGCGCCGGTGCCGCAGGCCATGGTTTCATCCTCCACGCCCCGTTCATACGTTCGCACTCGTAGTGTATTGGCGGCTATTTTTTGCACAAAATTTACATTGGTACCCGCTGGTTGGAACAGGGGATGAAAACGGACGATCTTGCCCCATTCGCGCACGGGGATATCCTCTTCCGCCCTCATAAATATCACAGTATGGGGGACTCCGCTGTTGACAAAGGACAGGGTCCTTTCCTGACCGTCCAAGGTAAGCGTGAGATGAGTCCGGAAATCAAAAGGGGGTGTCATCCGCAGTCGCACGGTGTCGTCGCTCTCGATTTCCGCCTCAATGATCCCGGCCAGAGTTTCAAAAGACATACGTGCTCCGGCAATTCCGTTTTTATAGGCAAAACGGGCGGCGCAACGGGCCCCATTGCCGCACATCTCGGCCACTGAACCATCGCCATTATAAAAACGCCAGCGAAAATCGGCAAGTTCCGAGTTTTCAATGAGGATCAGGCCATCGGCCCCCACTGAAAACATCCGCCGACACACTTTTTGAGCAAAACCGGCCTGTTCGGCCTCAGGAATCAGGGCAAGACGATGATCAATGACGATAAAATCATTGCCGGCGCCGCTCATCTTGGTAAAGGGAAGCGGGAAATCAATGGCCATGACGAAGCTCCGCCCTGCCGGGGATGCTTTCACCAACAATAAGAGACGCCAGGGTCTCCCGCCTGCGAATCAGCTCGTAGCTCTCACCATCCACCAACACCTCGGCCACCCGGGGCCGTGAGTTATAGTTGGAGGACATACTGAAGCCATAGGCTCCAGTGCTCATCACCGCCAGCAGGTCGCCCTGCCCCACTCGGGCGATCTCCCGATCTTTGGCCAGAAAATCTCCAGTCTCACAGATTGGCCCGACAATATCCACCACCTCATGCTCAGCGCCCTTCTCCTGCACCGGTACGATTGCATGATAGGCGCCATACAGGCTGGGCCGAGTCAAGTCGTTCATGGCCGCATCGACGACCACAAAATTCTTCACCTGGTCAACGCCCCGATTGCTCTTGGTATATTGGACTTCGGTCACCAGAATGGCGGCGTTGCCGACAATCACCCGGCCCGGTTCCAGAATCAGCGTAGCCTTTACCCCCTGCAACTCTGTCTTGATCGCTGCGGCATATTCTTGGGGATGGGGTGGCTGTTCCGCGTCATAGGTAATGCCGACCCCGCCACCCAGATCGATAAATTCGATAGTAATCCCTTTGTCGGCAAGCCTTGCCACCAAGGCCTTTACCTTTCGCAAGGAGTCGATAAAAGGGGAAATCAGGGTTAATTGTGAACCGATATGGCAACTCACTCCCTTGATTTTGATATTCTCCATCGCCATCGCCCGGGTATAGAGATCAAAGGCCTCGGCAATAGGGATGCCAAACTTGTTCTTGGCCAGTCCGGTGGAGATATAGGCATGGGTCTGAGGGTCAACATCGGGATTGACGCGGAAAGAGACCGGGGCCTGGACGCCCATGGCAGCGGCCACCCGCTGCAGGCGTTCAAGTTCCTGGGCGGATTCCACATTAAAGAGGAGGATTCCGGCCTCCAAGGCATAGCGCAATTCCGCCTCGGTCTTGCCCACCCCTGAATAGATAATCCGTTTGGGATCAACACCGGCGGTAATGGCCCGATACAACTCGCCACCGGAGACAATGTCGGCACCACCCCCAAGGCCTGCGAAAAGATTGAGGATAGCAATATTGGAGCAGGCCTTGACCGCAAAACAGGTCAGATGATCAATACCGGCAAAGGCAGAATCAAAGGCCTGAAAATGACGAGTCAGGGTCGCCTTGGAGTAGAGATAAAAAGGGGTTCCAATATCCTTGGCAATGGCGGCGACAGCCACCTGTTCGCAGAAAAGCTCCCCGTTTTTTGATACAAAATGATTCAAGACAACCTCAAACAGGTAAAAGGTAAAAGTATATAAAGTAACTACCCAGGTTGGTTATAAGGTGTAAAACGGGCCTTAGCTGGTGTTTTTAGGCCTTCACCCGAGTAGTTTCGTAAACGTTACTGTCGAACTGTGGCCTCGGCCGAAGGCTTGCTCTCGTTGGCTGGCTTCATGTTGTCATAGGCCGTTACCGAATAATAAAAAGACCCACCGGCAGGAGCGTTGTTATCTTCGTAGATGGTATATATTGACTCAACGTCACCAATCTTCACGCTCTTTTTCTGGTCAGCCGCCCGACGGTACACATGATAACCCTGGAGATCACTGGCGGTAGAATTTTCCCAGAAGATCTTAAAGCCTTTGCTCGTGGCAATGACGGTTACCCCGGCTGGTGATTCAGGCGGTGTCAGATCCACTGGCGTTAC
Source organism: Desulfobulbaceae bacterium UBA2276 (assembly GCA_002347085.1). Lineage (GTDB taxonomy): Bacteria > Desulfobacterota > Desulfobulbia > Desulfobulbales > Desulfocapsaceae > UBA2270. The sequence continues at coordinate 7,504 of DDWW01000061.1, forward strand.
CGTTGTCACCTCGCTCACGCCGCCGTCAACCGCATTGCCATCAACTTGGAGAACTGACTGAATTTTATAAGAATAGTTCTGACCATTCTGCACCGAGGCATCGGTATAGCGTGTTTCTTTACCGGCCGGGCCAACTTTTTCAAAGGACTTCTTATCAAGACTTCGTAATACCTGGTACTGCACTGGTAGATCAAGCGGTTGTCCATCCATTAACTGAGCCGCTGGCTGCCACTGTAAACGAACCGTACGATCACCGCCAGAGGCCTGTAATCCGGTAGGGGCCTTGGCCGGCATATGCCAGACAAAGGTGACGATATTGGAGTCAGCGCTTGCCGCCCACCAACTGGTACGGGAGCGTACCTTGAAGAAATATTTATCACCGGAACGCAGGAGCGCGCTTTCATAAATTCCCTTCCGTCTGCCATCACCACCCATCGTCCCACCGGGGACGATTATGGGCTCCCCAAACGGAATGGGGCAGGTGGCACAATAACTGTCGAGTGGGGTCACGGCCCGATAGACTTCAAAAGAGGCAATATCGGTAAGATCGGTTCCCTTGATGGTCTCAACTGGATAGGACCAGGTCAGCGTTACCCCTTTTTCGTCCACCGTATAGCGTAGATCATCAATGGCCTTGGGGACAATATTTTCAGGAGGTACCGGCATAGTCTTATATCCACAACCCCCGAGCAACAAGGTTCCCGCAAGCAACAATGTCCCGATTCGATTTGCTCGATTTGCCAGAAAAGCAATTTTCATGATTTTATCCCCATAGTATATTCAGCCAGATCAATCGCCTCTTCTACGCGCTGTCTGGCAGTCCCACCGGCGGAGATCCGGCTGTTGACAGAACCATTGACGCTTAATACCTCAAACACATCCTTTCCGATTACTGCTGAAAATTGACCCATATCTTCCACAGTCAAATCCGTAAGCTCACATCGCTTATCAATACAAAATGCTACTATCCGCCCTACAATACCATGGGCCTCACGGAAGGGGACATTTTTTAAGACTAGATAATCCGCAAGATCGGTGGCGGTCATAAAACCAGTCTTCGTCGCCTCTTCCATGCGTCCGGTGTTGAATGCAAGATTGGCCAGCAGTTCGGCGGTAATGGCCAGCGAGGCCGAGACCGTATCCACCACATCAAAAACCGGTTCCTTGTCCTCCTGGAGATCACGGTTATAGGTGAGCGGCAAGCCTTTGATGAGCATACACAGGGCCATGAGACTGCCAACCACCCGTCCGGTCTTACCACGAATAAGCTCCGGAATATCCGGATTTTTTTTCTGCGGCATGATGGAAGAACCGGTACAGAATCGATCGGCAATATCGACAAAGGAAAATTCCTGAGTGGACCAGAGTACCAGTTCTTCAGAGAGTCGGGAGAGATGGAGCTGGATCAGGGTGCAGCAACTGACAAATTCGATGGCGAAATCCCTATCTCCGGTAGTATCCATGGAGTTGGCGGTAATGGCATCAAAACCAAGGAGATCGGCTACCTGCTGCCGATCAATGGGCAGACCGGTTCCCGCTAGAGCGGCGGCGCCAAGAGGCATGATATTGATCCGCTTCCGGCAATCGGCCAGACGCTCGCGGTCGCGGCCAAACATCTCATAATAGGCCAGCATATGGTGCGAGATCAACACCGGTTGGGCCCGCTGGAGATGGGTATAGCCGGGCATCACCTGTCCCAGATATTTGCGGGCCAGGACCACAAAGGCCCGCCGCGTGGCGTCAAGCAGCTCTGAAAGACAATCGCACTGATCCCGCAGATAGAGGCGCAGGTCGAGGGCAATCTGATCGTTACGACTGCGGGCACTGTGCAGTCTGGCGCCGGCCGCACCAATACGAT
>DDWW01000032.1 GCA_002347085.1 Desulfobulbaceae bacterium UBA2276
AGGCAATGGCCCCGATATTGGGGTTGTTGGCGGCCATCTGGGCGGCGGCCCCGGTGGAGAAGACCGGCAGGGTCGGCACTGTGGGCAGGTGTTTTCGCAGCCAGTCCCGGCATTGGGCCAGGGGTTGGGCGTGCGAGGCCACGGTCTGGATATCTTCTATATTGCCCGAGCGGCAGACAAGATTATGACTGATCTCGAGCAGCACCTCGCCACAGATCTTCACCTTGTATTTCATAAAGGAATCCAAAGTGTTAAATATAGAACCCTCAATCGAATTTTCCACCGGCACAATGCCGTAATGCGTCCGATTCTTTTCCACCTCGGCAAAGACATCATCAATAGAGTCCATAGGCTGAAACGAGGCGGAATGACCAAAATATTTAACCCCGGCCAAATGGGTAAAGGTGGCCTCAGGCCCTAAATAGGCCACCGCAATTTTTTTCTGGGAGAGCCGACAACTGGTGATAATCTCATTAAAGATGGAGCGCAGGGCTGTCTCCGGAAAAACGCCATTGTTCATCTCGGTCAGCCGCTCATAGATCTGCCTCTCCCGCAACGGATCCCACTTGGCGCGATTGCTTTCATTTTTTAGCTTGCCGATTTCCTTGGCGCAGGCAATTCTCTCTTTCAGCAGAGAAAGAATATGATTATCGATAGCGTCGATTTTTCCCCGTACCTGGGCAATATCCGGTTTTTTTTCAGTGGCCATAACCTTTCCTGTTTATGATTGCATTTATGATTGATACCTGTCAGGGCAAAAGAATAAATCTATGTGAAAGAAAAAAGTATGTCAAGCTGTAAAAAATCTTGATATAAGAGAAAGGTGAAATGGGTTGTTCAAATGAGCAGAAAAACATTGCTCATTTGATAACGGCTCCCTGTATGATCACTGGCAGTTGATAATTCATAGGCGCCGAAACAACAACAGCAGAACAGATTGCTGTTGTTGTTTCGGCATAAGGTGCCGTAAGCCCTTCAAGCAACAAACAGCCGTTGCTCGTAGAGCTAACGGCACCTAAATTTCATAGAGAGCAAAGCCAAATGAGTGCTATCCAAAAAACATACGAAGAGATTAACGCCCGGATCAAATCCGGCGAAGCGGTTGTAGTCACTGCCGAAGAGATGGTGGACATTGTCAGGGCCAAGGGGCCGGAGCAGGCCGCCCGTGAGGTTGATGTGGTGACCACCGGCACCTTCTCCCCTATGTGTTCGTCCGGGGCCTTTTTTAATTTTGGTCAGATGACCCCCACTATCAAGGCCTCCCAGGTGTGGCTGAACAAGGTTTCCGCCTATGCGGGCCTGGCCGCAGTCGATGCCTATATCGGGGCCACCGAACCGGCCGAGGATGACCCGCTCAATAAGATCTATCCCGGCGAATTCCGCTATGGCGGCGGCCACGTGATTGAAGATCTGGTGGCCGGCAGAAAGGTCTTTCTTGAGGCCAAGGCCTATGGCACTGACTGTTATCTGGCCCGGAAGATGCAGAAAGAAGTGACCTTGGCCGATCTGCCCTATGCCTTATTGTGTAATCCGCGAAACGCCTACCAGAATTATAACTGTGCGGTCAATCTCTCGGACAAGACCGTTTATACCTATATGGGCATGCTCAAACCTCATTGCCGTAATGCCAATTTCTGCAGTGCCGGCGAGCTGAGCCCCTTGCTGAATGATCCCCACTATCAGACTATCGGCATGGGGACTCGAATCTTCCTGGGCGGCGGGGTCGGCTATGTCACCTGGCACGGAACCCAGCATAACCCTAATGCCCCGCGCACCGAAGGCGGCGTGCCCCGCAAGCCCGCCGGCACCATCATGGTGCAGGGCGATCTGAAACAGATGTCGGCTAAATGGCTGCGCGGGGTTTCTATCCTGGGCTATGGCAGTACTCTGGCCGTGGGTCTGGGGATACCTATCCCTATCTTGAACAGCAAGATGGCGGCCTACACCGGGGTCTCGGATGCCGAGATATTCACCCAGGTGGTTGATTATGGCTATGATTATTCGAATGGCATTGCCCGTAATTATGGCGAGGTCAGCTATGCCCAGTTGAAATCAGGCTTCATTGAGGTCAATGGCAAGCAGGTGCCCACCGCCCCGCTCTCCAGCATGGTCAAGGCCCGGGAGATCGCCGAGACCTTGAAGGGATGGATCAGGGATCGTAAGTTTCTCCTGAACCAACCGGCCCAGTTATTGCCTGATGCGGATATAATGGGCGGGGATGGAAGCAGATCGGGAAAATAAACTGGCTCACCTGCAAGGGCTGTTGCGGCTTTACCCCAAAGTCGCGATAGCCTTTTCCGGCGGCGTGGATTCCAGCCTGCTCCTGCGGGTGGCCTGTGACACCTTGGGGCCGGAAAAAGTAACGGCCCTGCACGCTGTTTCCTGTCTTATTCCTGAATCGGACCAGATCAAGGCGGCAAGGCTTGTAACTGGCCGGGACGGTATCGGCTGTTTGTACCAGGCGGTAAAGATCTATCCCCTGCGCTGGCGAGATTTTGTCGCCAATTCAGAACAGCGCTGTTATTTCTGTAAAAAAAGGCTCTATCGGGCCCTGCAATCTGAACTGAAGCACGATGATGTCCCCCGTCCCCTGCTGGACGGCACCAACAGCGATGACCTGCAAGCGCATCGTCCGGGCTTGTTGGCCATTCACGAGCTTTCCGTGGGCACGCCTCTGGCTCAGGCTCAACTATGTAAAGACGATGTTCGAGCCTTAGCCCGAAAAATGGGGCTGAGCAACTGGAATCAACCCTCAAACTCCTGTCTCGCCACTCGGATACCCTTGCATCATAAAATCACCAAGCCCCTGCTGGAGCGTATAGCTAAGGCGGAAGGGTTCCTTCAGAACAGAGGCCTGCGGGGGTGCAGGGTAAGGCCTCTGGCGGATACCGTTACCGTACAGGTTTTATCTGATGATAGAGACCAGTGTGTTGACGAATCCGCCCGCCTTGCAATTACCGGATACCTACAAGGTCTTGGTTTTGGCACCGTGCTCTTGGACATATCAAGCCCTGACAGGCCTTAACCTGTTGTCAATAGCAATGACCACCTGAATGCCTGCATGGCCGGAACGGAATAACAATACGCCGTCTTGCAAAACAAACGCTTGCTCCAAAGGTCGTAGTCGACAGAAGGAGCCGTAACAAAACAAACAAAACAGCATATTTATTTCATAACAGCACCTCAATATTATTTTTATGAGTTGTTATTCATTTTTCCTTGATTCGCGTGCGGGATTCAATTATGTTCTTTTTTCGATGTGTAAATCGTTATCTTACGATTTTAAAGGGCTGTAGAAAGGTCAATCGTTAAAAAGATCATAGAAATAAGTTCTTTTTCTTTTGACAATTCAAAATGCTTCTATTAAAGCACTATCAGGCAATGGAAGGAAGGGGGGAAGAATAATGTCTGCCCTTACAAACTAAAGAATGATTTTTCCGGGAGGGATCCATGAACAAAAAGGAATTAGTTGAAAGTATTGCAGCAGCCGCCGACATCAGTAAAGCAGCATCCGAAAAGGCACTGAACGGAACCCTGGCCGCCATTGCCGAGGCTATGAAGAATGGCGACAAAGTAACACTGGTGGGTTTTGGAACTTTTTCTGTTTCCAAACGTGAGGCCCGTACTGGACGGAATCCTCAGTCTGGAAAAACCATCAAGATCCCAGCCAAGAATGTTGCTAAATTTAAGGCCGGCTCCAAGCTTTCCGAGGCTATTAACTAATATCCTGTTCAGGAAACTATCTGGTGTAAAAGGATAACGCTTTTTACAGCGGCACGGTTTGACCGTTCGACAAGATAGTCACAAGATCTGCAGGATGAAAAAGCCGTACAGTAATTTACTGTACGGCTTTTTTTTTATTACGGTATCTTCTGCCGCTTGCGGGATCACAATTGTTCAAGTTATTTTGTAACAACGGTTTACATGTTTTTTTGCGAAGAATTTCTCGTAAATGAACGTATCCCGTTTATCGGGGTGGAGAAGACATTATGAATTTCCGAGGATGAGAAAACTACGGTCAGGTTATACAACCGGGGCCTGCGCCGCTGCAGCCGCCAAGGGTGCTACCCTCATGTTGACGCAGGGTATGGATCAGGAGCAGGTTACCATCCCCTTCCCCGATGGCACGCTGGTCTCTTTCACGTTCTGCGCCTGTCAATGGTCTGATCCCGCCCATACCAGCGCCCTTGCCGCAGTGATCAAAGATGCCGGTGATGACCCGGATGTGACCAATAAGGCAAGGATCGAGGCCACGGTCAGATTTGCCGGAGATGATGAAGTATGCAATGAGCAGATAGGCATATTCGGCGGAAAGGGTATAGGCACCGTGACCAAGCCGGGGCTCGCCATTCCGGTGGGAGAGCCAGCCATAAATCCGGTCCCGAGAATGATGATACGGGCAGCAGTGACCGAGGCCCTTGCCCTTTCGACTAATCCCGCATCCGTCAATCGCCCACTGATCGTCACCATCTCTATTCCCAATGGCTGCGAGCTGGCCGAAAAGACCCTGAACCACCGTTTAGGAATTATTGGCGGACTTTCCATCCTGGGGACGACCGGCATCGTCCGGCCCGTCTCGGCTGAGGCCTGGACGGCCACGATCAGTGCCTCGATGGATGTCGCCCGGAGTGGTGGAGCTCGCGAGATTGTCCTCTCCACCGGCCGAACCTCAGAACTGGCGGTGCAGCAGCAACTTCGGTTGCCTGCTGAGGCCTTTGTGATGATGGGTGATTATCTCCATTTTTCGCTCGTTGATGCCCGCAAACATGGTTTTATAGCTATCCATCTGGCGGCCATGTGGGCCAAGGTCTTGAAAGGGGCCATGCGCATCCCCCAGACGCATGTCCGTCATGGTGCCCTTGAAATCGAAGACGCCATTGCCTTTCTGGCAACCTTGGGCGCATCCCCTGTCATCACCCGGAAACTTGTCGGCTCCAATACCGCCCGTGAGATCTATGAACGGCTGATCTCCATGGAGGCCCATGACCTGATCAGAAAGGTCTGTGGTGCCGCTCGCGATTATTGTCAGGAGGTATCCGGCCTGCCGGTTACGGTTTATCTGGTCCATAGTTCCCGTCAGATTGTGGAATCCGTAGCAGGGGGGATACCAGAATGAAACAGACAAAGATCCATCTCATCGGGGTGGAAAGTTCCGGTGAGCTTTCTGCGCAAAACATTGCCTGTATCCAGAACTGCCGGGCCTTGATCCTCTCCAACCGCCATCGGGATATGCTGCTCCCAATTCTCAGGGATCTGTCGGCAGTGCTTCAGATCCCCATTGCCCCGGTGCGGGAAGCCCTGAAACAGGCGGAATCTGCCTTGACGCATGGCGACGTGGCGATTCTTGCTACCGGCGATCCCCTCTTTTTTGGAATTGGTCGCACCCTGCTTGATTTTTTCGGGCCTGATCGCATCCTGATCTCTCCCGCACTTTCATCCATGCAGCTTGCTTTTTCGCGCTTCAAGATCCCCTGGGATGATGCTAAATTCCTCAGCCTGCATGGAAATCCGAGGGCGGGCAACAAAAAACAGGAAACAGGTGGCATTTCCCGCCCCCTGTCCCCTGCCCCTTGCCTCCTGTCACCTCTGCTCCTGAATCAAGACAAGCTCTTTCTTTTTACCGATCACAGATTCAGTCCTGATCGGATCTCCCAAACCCTGCTGGATGAATGCGGCAGTGTGATCAATAGAGGCTATCTTGTCCATGTAGCTGAAAATCTGGGTCTTGCTGATGAACAATTACACACGGGCACCTTCTCCGAGATTGCGAAACGCACCTTTGGGCCTCTTACTGTCATGATCGTGATCAAGACCTTGCAATCACCACATCCAGATACCGGATTTGGCCTGACGGAAGACGAGATCGTCCATAGTCGCGGCCTGATCACTAAAAATGAGGTTCGGGCCGCAACCCTGCATGAGCTCAGGTTGCCTTATCAAGGGGTGTTCTGGGATGTGGGTGGTGGATCAGGGGCTATCAGTCTGGAGGCGGCTCGTCTTTTTCCTGGCCTTCAGATCTTTGCCATCGAACGGGAAAAAGAACAGATTGAAAATATTCAGAAAAATCGTAACAAATTTCAGGTCTGGAATCTGCAATGGCTCCAGGGGAACGCCCCTGACGTCCTGGCGTCCCTGCCGGATCCGGATCGGGTTTTTATCGGTGGCAGCGGCGGTCATCTTCGCGCCATTATTGAATATGCGACCAAGAGACTGCTTCCTGGGGGCAGGATTGTGGTCAATGCGGTGCTGGAAAAGACAGCCCTGGAAGCCCCCCGATTCCTCCATGAAAATGGCTGGCACGTCACCATGAGCGAAATCAAGGTCACGCGGCGCAGGTATCCGCAGGCCATGGACGGCCCAGTGTCGCGGGATCCAGGGATGGATCAGGAGCGACCGCAGGCCATGGATGGCCCAGTGTCGCGGGATCCAGGGGCTCAGGTCTTGCACCCTATTACCATTATTGTTGGCCAGAAAAATCGATCAGAAAAGAATCAAGATCGGGAGAAAAGAGATGAATAAGTCTAATCGAAAGCCGGTTGCCTTTGTCGGGGCCGGGCCAGGTGACGTGGAGTTGATAACCGTGAAGGGCAGGCGACTCTTGGATCATGCCGACTGCATAGTCTATGCCGGCAGTCTGGTCAATCCGGAAATTCTCGCTGGCTGCACCGCCCAGGTCCATGATTCCGCCGGGATGAATCTCGATGAGATCATTGAGGTCATGGCCGGGGCCTGGCAGGCGGGCCAAGCGGTGGTGCGCCTGCACACCGGCGATCCTTCCCTCTTCGGGGCCATCAAGGAACAGATACAGCGATTAGATGCCCTTGCTATCCCCTCCCTTATAGTGCCCGGCGTCAGTTCCGCCTTTGGTGCCGCGGCCTCCCTGAAGGCGGAACTGACCCTGCCCGAGATTGCCCAGACGGTCATCATCACCCGTCAAGAAGGGAGGACGCCGGTGCCCGATCTGGAAAAATTGCGACTTTTGGCCGCCCATCAGACCACCATGCTCATCTTTCTGTCGATCTCCATGATTGAGACCGTGGTCCTTGAGCTGCTGGCCGGTGGCTATCCCGCAACTACCCCGGTGGCCGTGGTGGAAAAGGCGACCTGGGACAGTGAGCAGATCATCGCCGGAACACTTGCCGATATTGGGAAAAAGGTCCGCGAGGCCGGTATCTGCAAGACCGCGATCATCTGCGTGGGCCAGGTCTTTGGCGATCTTCCGCTTGCGGCGGTATCAAAACTCTATGACAAGGAATTCAGCCATGGCAGCCGCTCCGCAACAAATTCAAGCCAAGGATAAGGACCAGACCAAGGGGCGGACCAAGGGCCTGATCGCAGTCTTCACCGGTAACGGTAAAGGCAAGACCACGGCGGCCCTGGGCTTGGCCTTCCGGGCCTTGGGGCACGACCACCGGGTCTGCGTCATCCAGTTTATCAAAGGAAGTTGGAGATATGGCGAACTTGAGGCCGCCAGACACTTCCAGCCCCTGCTTGACTTTCATGTCATGGGCCGAGGGTTTACCTGGAAGTCTGACGACCTGGAAAAAGACAAGGCCGTCGCCCGGGAGGCCTGGGATTTTGCCGTCCAGACCATCCACGCCAACAGGCATGAGCTGGTGATCCTTGATGAGCTTACTTATCTCTCCCACTATCAGATCATAGCGGAAGAAGAAATCCTGACCGTCCTCAGGAACAAACCGCCGACCATGCATATTGCCATCACCGGCCGCCATGCCTCTGAGGCCCTGATCCAACTTGCCGATCTGGTGACCGAGATGCGAGAGATCAAGCATCCCTTTCAAAACGGGGTCAAGGCCCAGAAAGGGATGGAGTTCTGACGCTCTTTTTCAGCACCTCTCTCGCCTTTGTGGTGTTTTAACCGCTCGCCTGCCAGAGAACAGGTTATAGGCGGCCAGGCCGAGGTAAGTTGGTTCATTGTGTTACTCTTTAAGGTACCTTGAAAAACACTGATCTGCCCCCCTGTTGCCCCTCTTGTCCACTAAAAAAACTTTACACTGACAACTTTACTGCAAAGAAATTTGCTTTTGCATCTCTTTGATCGCGGCAACCCGGCTCCTCCATGCATATCTCATTAAAGTTACACCATATAAACCCAAATTACAGCCACTACCCCCTTCGTTTATCAGGCACAATCATCACCTGATTGATTTGACGGAAGTAAAAAAAATTGCACCGTTCGCATCAGCCTCACCCCCCCTGTTGTTACATTAACGACAGACAATCAGTGTCTTGCAGACGATTCGCTTCATGGTATGGAAATTGCAAAAATGGGAATAATAATTACTTCTTATCTCTGGTAGAAATAAAAATACGAAAGCAGTGAATGGGTAAGACCCATCGACAAGCGAGCAGCTAAAAAGGTAGCGGCTTAAAAGTAACAGAGAATAAACGTACACTCAGGGGGAATAATGAAGAAAACAGTATTGGCAATATCGGCCTTCAGTTTGTTGGCCGGCAACGCATTTGCAGAGGATGCAACCCGGACAATTGGCATGTCATACAGTCCAAGCCCGGCAGTTCTCAGCAAATCGGTCCAGCTCACCTGCAAAGCAACAGGTGACTGGTCAAGCAGTTTGAGTACGGCACAAATCTGGGTCTATGACGCCTCTCACTCCACACTTCTGTCTCAGAAGTCAATGAAAATAAGCGGATTGAGCGCAACCTATGATTATACCCTCCCCGCCAATAAAACAACCGGCAACTGGGATTACAAGTGCTATCTGAAGGACAGTAAAGACCATAAAGTAACCAAAACGAGTAAGTTTCTTGTTGTGGCTAACAGCACGCCGGTAGAGCCGCCTCCGGTAATTCCGCCTCCGGTAGAGCCGCCTCCAGTAATTCCACCTCCGGTAGTGCCGCCACCAACAGGAAGTATCCCCCAGCATCTGGCCATCTCCAGCTACGAAGGCCCGCAGACGTGTATTGCCTGCCATCAGGTTGAGGCCCAGGACATGCTGAACAGCCTGCACATGCAATGGAAAGGCGCGACACCGGAGTTAACTAATGCCCCGGGCAAGGTACTCGGCAAGGCGGTTGGCGGTATCAACACCTTCTGCACCTACGCCCCGTCGTCCAAGGGCGCCTGCTATTCCTGTCATGTGCGCGCCGACGGTAATGCCCCGCATCCACCGGATGTCAATGACGTGGACTGCCTCATGTGCCATAGCGACATCTACCAACGCAAGACGGTTGCCGATCCGGCCAATCCCACAACCGTCACCGATATCTATGGGAAAGTAAAGACATACCTTTTTGGTGCCCAGGACGCGCTTGGCAACTACACAACGGTGCCTGATTACGCGCTGATGCCAGCGGGAACCACCATGGAGTCTCTGGCCCAGAACGTTCACAAACCGACCAGGACTTCCTGTCTGCGCTGCCATGCCAAGGCCGGCGGCGGTGACTGGACCAAACGCGGCGACATGGGGCTGAGCACCAAAAACCCCACGGTCACCGAAGACGTCCATATGTCCCCCGATGCGGGTGGTCAGAATATGACCTGTACCTCCTGCCATGTGACGACGAAACACAAGATCGGCGGTCGCGGTATTGATCTGCGTCAGAGCGAAGCGGCTGATCCGAAATGTACCACCTGCCATACAACCGCGCCCCATGACAGTTCCGTGTTGAACCGTCATGCCCAGGGCCAGGTCGCCTGCCAGACCTGCCATATCCGCACCTTCGGCAAGGGCGGCGCCACCGAGATGTCCCGCGACTGGCTGAAACCCGTCTGGAATCAGGCCTTCTGCTCCGGCCAGGGCGGTTACGTCGGTGAAGAGGTCAAGGTCGCCAACGTCAAACCTGAGTATCGCTGGTTCGACGGCACCTCTTACGTTTACAATGTTGGTGAAGTAATCACCAAAAATGCCGACGGCACCTACACCATGGCCAAGGCCAATGGCAAGGCCTTTGACGGCAAGTCCAAGATAGTGCCGGTCAAGAATCACTGGTCCGTCATGCCTCTGCACCAAAGCGGCAAGATCATTCCGCCGGTGATCATGGACATGTTCATGACCGGAGATTTTAATAAGGCAGTGCAGGCCGGTATGGTCGATCAAGGTTTAACCGGCAGTTACACCATGGTGCGAACCAATGCCGAGATGCTGATCACCCACGGTGTTGATCCAAAGTCCAAGGCCCCTGCCTGTATCGAGTGCCACGCCGGCACTGGCAAGACCGTTGACGGCACCAAGATGATCCCCTTCGGCAAACTGGGGTATCAAACCTGGCCGGCCAAGGTCGCCAACTGCACCCTGTGTCACTCCGCGGAAAGTGCGTCATGGGAGTCCATGCACAACAAGCATGCGGCCAGCAACGGCGGATCGGTTATGCTGGCATGCGCAAGCTGTCATACTACTGAGCCGACAGGTCTTGTAAAACCGACAAGCGATTTGTGTAACGACTGCCACGGCTCGGAAACCTGGAGCAGTAGTCAATCGCTGCATAAAAAACATATTGGAGAAGGCTATCAATGTGTGAAATGCCATAAGTTCTAAAATGTGGTTCTTGACTCTCAGGGATGAACTTTCTCTGAGATAAGAAAGAGGATGCCCAGAATAACGGGCATCCTCTTTTTGTTTTGCTCAACGACAGAGTAGAGGCCACATATGGCCCAGGCAAGCCCTTGGCGTTAGTTGATCGTGAGACAATATCGCAGCGACACCTCACCTGTACCCACCGCTCCTCTCTATCTCTTTTCTGTCTCTATATTGTGGTTATAGTGACCTTGACTACGACTTTGTCGATTCCCCTCCCCTCTTGTCCAATAAAAAGCTTTGCACTGACAACTTCACTGCAAAAAAATTTGCTTTTGCCTTTATTCAGCCATAACAAACCAGCTCTCTAAAAGTATCTCATTAAAATTACAGCATATAAAAACAAATTATAGTCAGCGTTCCTCGTTTATAAGCTAAAATCAAGACGTGACTTCTTTGCATAAAATTATTTTTTTGCACCAGTCGTACGAACCACCGACACTCCTTTTGTTGATATCAATCAAGTAAAATCAGCATGTTATGCTTATTCATTGTTTTGGCGCATAAAATGCAATAAAGCAGGTTTGAAGTCATTTGAAACGGAAATGAATATCTCACTCAAGGGTACCAGTGTAGTACAAGGGGTGCCGCGCAGCGCGACCGACGAAGGTGGCGGCTTAAAGGCGTATTGGCATAAAACAGCAGGACAAAGGGAAAATAGGGAGGAAGGAATGAGAAAAGTAGTATTCGCAACAGCGGCACTCACCTTGTTTGCC
>DDWW01000046.1:0-13856 GCA_002347085.1 Desulfobulbaceae bacterium UBA2276
TCCGGCCCAGATGGACAAACTTGTAACCGATGATCTCGTCGTCAGCATCGAGCGCCAACTCCAGCACATAGCCCTCGGTCACCTCCAGATACCGGGGCCCCTTGATTCGGGTGCCATAGGTGGTGCCGCAGACTGACCGCAATCCCTTGCCCAGATCCTCCAGGCCCGCACCGATAGGCAGACCGCCCTCGGAAAAGGCCGACTGGCTGCGGCCATAGACGATCTGCAGAAACAGCTCACGCATGGCGGTGTTGATGGCGTCACAGACCAGATCGGTATTCAAGGCCTCAAGAATAGTCTTGCCCGGCAGGATCTCGGAGGCCATGGCCGCCGAGTGGGTCATCCCGGTGCAACCGATGGTCTCGATCAGGGCCTCTTCGATGATCCCGTCCTTGATATTCAGGGTCAGCTTGCAGGCCCCCTGTTGCGGGGCGCACCAGCCCACCCCATGCGTTAAGCCATTGATATCCTTGATCTCGCGGGCCTTGGTCCACCCACCTTCCTGGGGGATGGGTGATGCCCCGTGACACGCTCCCTGGGCTACAGGGCACATCTTTTGCACTTCAGAAGAGTATTGCATTCTCTGCTCCTATGAGGGTTTTATAAAAACGATAAAGAGCCGTGACGAAATACCCATTACCTGCATGACCATTTCATTACGGCTCCTTATGGAGTTCTTGCCATGGAAATGGCACGATTATTTTGTGACAACGGCTAACAAGATAAAAAATACAGAATACGGTTCAAAGTTGAAAGAGAAAAAGAGTGGATTGCCGCCTGACAGATATTATTTTTGCTGCTTTACCCCTGCCGCTCTATCCCTTCTTGCCGGTAAGGAGAAAAACAGGATAGGACCGCTCCTCCCCGGAGTCACCAGCCTTGATGATGGAATGTACCTCGGCAACCGCCACCTGCTCCAAGCCCAGACCGGTCAAGGTAGTGGCCAGTTCGGCGGGATCAAACCCATGATGCATGATCCCTTCGGCATCCGGGTCATGAAAGGAGCCGTCCTCCTCTTGCAGATCAGCCACCGCCAGATACCCCCAGACATTCAGCATATCGCAGAAACGGGCGAGAAGTTGATCGACCTCCCTGATATGATGCAGGGTCATGGCGCAGAAGATCAGGTCAAACTTTTCCGCCAACGGTTCCGTGAGGAGATCCAGCCGCTGCGGGCTCACATTGCTGATATTGTCCTCTGCAATTTTCCGGGCCAAAACTTCCAGCATGCCGCTTGAGGTATCAACAGCGGTAAGGGTCTGGAGCTGCGGCGCCAGGGCCAGGCCCACCAATCCGGTACCACAGCCGTACTCCAGGGCCTTCATTTCTTTAGTCAAGGGCAGGGCGTTGCTGATACCAGCCGCGATCTTCGCCGCCAGTTCCACTCGCCGCTGTTTCTGATCCCAGCCCGCCGCCGCCTGGTCAAAATGTTTTCCGCTCATAATTATTCCTTAGAGTTCGCTGAGTTGTTGGAATAAATCCCGGTCTTTCTCGATCTTGCCGCGATTGCCGATAATGACCCGATGCGAATCAGCCAGCATCTGGGCAAAGGCCGGGGCAAAGGCCTGCATGTCAGCAACCTGGGTGGCGATGATCTCTTCGATCCGCTGTTGTTTCTGGGCAGGGGTAATCGCGCTCAGAAATTCATTGCGGGCCGTTGCCCCTTTTGCGGCCGAACTCTGGAGCGGATCAAAGTTGCCGTAGGTGCCAATCACCAATTGTTCCAAGGCCTGATCAGAGAGTTGCAGGCCAGAGATGATTTGCGGGATGGCCGCATAGCTGTCATACGTCTTCCGCACCTGGGGGTCACGATAGCTGATGACCCCTAAATTTCCGGTAATATGGCTGAACTGGATAAAACACCCATAGGCCCCGCCCATCTGCCGCACCGTGTTCCACAAATAGTCGCGGGAGAGATAATTTTTCAGAACCTCAAAATGACCATTGTATCCAGCGCCATTTGGCAACAGGGAACCGGCCTGCACCGCAAAGACGATCTCGGCGGAGGTGATCAAGGCCTCATGGGCCGGCAGATCCGGCAGGATCAAGGTCTGCGGTATCACCTGATGAGCGGGCAGGGACGCCACCAGGGAGGCCCCATGCCGAGAAAAGGACTCGATCTCTTCCGGGTCGGCGGTAATGGCCAGGATCAGGTTGTTCCTATTGAACACAAGAGCGGCCATCTCGCGCAGGGCCGCCAGGAATTCCTCTTCCCGTGCCACGTAGTTCCGGTCCAGTTCTTTTTCGGCCCGATAGGAGGTCACACCCGAGATCATCTCATTGTAGGCCCCGGCCAGACTCAACTGAGCAAAGGCCCGCGAGGCCGCAAGACTATACCCTTCACTCTGGGCACTGTGTTCCGACCAAGCAACCTCCCGATGGACAATCTCTCGAATATGGGCCAGATCATCAAGGGAGAGCTCGGTAAAGATCTCGGTCATCAGGTGCAAGGCCCGCTCCTGATATTCCGGCAGACACTTCATCTGAAACCAGAGCACAGGCCGCACCTGCTCCGCCTGCCCTACCTTGCTGTAGGCGTTAAAGGAGTGGGAGAAATCACCGGTGCAGGTCCCTAATTCCCGGGCCAGGTGCATGAAGTCCATCTTCCTGGTGCCGATCTCAGTGACAATGGAGGCAAAGAGATCCAGCCAGGGCAGAAGCCTTGCCGGAACCCCGGTAATGTCAAAGCCCATATCGACATAGGAGATATGCTCGGTGGCCAGGGCGCTGACCAGCACCTGCGTCCCGCCAAACATCTCCACCGGTTGCACCGCATGAAAGGAGAGGTGCGAATCAAGATCACTGTGGCTCAATTGCGGCAGGAGGGCCAGGGTCTCGGCGCTGTTGGGCGTCTGTTGCTGACGACGGAGTTCTTCGGTTCTGGCCACCAACCCTTGACGCTGGGCCTCAGTCAGAGTTGCCGCGTAGTTCGCCAGGCGACAGGCCTCTTCACCTTGGGTCTGGGCCAATTTGGCGGGATCAGGGATCAGGGTGACGACCACGGTGGCCTTGTTCTCCAGGAGATAGTGTTCGATCAACTCCTCAAAATATCGTTCTTCCAGGGCCTTGTGGCGGATAACCCGGAACAGCTCTTCGATCTCAAGGGTCGCGAAGGGATCAGTGCCATACTTGAAGGCCGGCATGACCTTGCCGATAAGATCCAGGCCACGCTGGGCGCGGCTGGCCTCTTCCCGCACCGAAAATTCATACTTGTTCAGCTCTGAGAGCAGCAAGTCACGATCAAGGCCGGCGCTGACCATCTCGCGCAGGGTCTCGTTATACAGGGCCAGAAAAGGCTCCCGCTTGTCAGGATCACTGCCGACCAGATAGGTGACCATGAAGGTCTTGAAGCTTGAGGTGCTGAGATAGAGTCCGCCAAAATCCTTGCAGAGACCACTGGAGACGATCTTGTTTTTCAGAGGAGAGGCATCGGAGTTATAGAGAATCCCGGCAATGACCTGAAAGGCGGCGTTCTCCTCACGATTGAGGACGGTGGAGACCTTCTGACCCACGGCCAGAAAGGTCTTGGCGGCTGTGTCTGCCGATTCGACGCCATAATGATCTTCAACAAAGGTGAGCTCTTCAACATCGTGTCCGGCCTCAATTGTGGCCTTGGGCTCGCGGGCCGGAAAGCTTTTAAGAAAATTCTCCTGAAGATAGCGGAGTTCATCCGTAAGCGGCGCATCGCCATACAGAAAGAAGGTGCTGTTGGAGGGGTGATAATGTTGTTTATGAAAGGCGCAAAAGGCCTCATAGGAGAGATCAGGGATATTCTTGGGGTCGCCGCCCGACTCATGGGCATAGGTGGAGCCAGGCATAAGTCCGCCAAAGATGTGATGAAAAAGCAGACGAATCGGGTCCGAGAAGGCGCCTTTCATCTCATTATAGACCACGCCCTGAAATCCCAGCTCCCCCTTTTCCTCTTCCTGATGATAATGCCAGCCCTCCTGCTCAAAGGTGGAACGACTGAGCAACGGGTTGAAGACCACGTCGCAATAAACATCCATGATATTGAAATATTCCTTGAGATTACGAGTGGCAAAGGGATAATAGGTGACATCCGAACCGGTCATGGCATTTAAAAAGGTCATGAGCCCGCCCTTGTGGATCTCGCCAAAGACATCATTGACCGGATATTTCTTTGATCCCATCAGCACCGAATGTTCCAGGATATGGGCCACGCCGGTGGAATCGGTGGGAATGGTGTTGAAGGCCACGGCAAAGGTCTTGTTGGGGTCGCTGTTTTTGATAGCCAGCAGCGGGCAGCCGAGGATATCATGTTCAAAGAGATAGACCTCGGAATTTATTTCTGCGATCTTAACGTGTTGCTTCAAGGTAAAACCAGAATAGGATTGTTGCAGGATAAAAGGCATGAGAAATTCCCTTACTGACTGTGGGTTTGAATAAATTTAGAGGCCGTAAGCTAAAAAGAGCAAGGCTCTTTTTAGCTTACGGCCTCTTATGCAACGTCCAGAAAACAGCACTCTGTTCTGCTGTTTTCTGGCGTGGCGTGTTGCCTACATCTGTTGATAATCTGCCCCGCGTCCGGCAGATACCATACAATGACCAATTACTGAATTTTTATTAGTGAGCTGCGAACGTATTTTGTTGATCCGCTCACTATGACTTATTTCTTGTAGATACAACTGGAGGATATAATCATGGCTTTAACCGGCATTCAAATACTCAAGATGCTGCCCAAAAAGAACTGCGGCGAATGCAGCATCCCCACCTGTCTGGCATTTGCCATGAAGGTCGCGGCCGGTCAGGTGGAGATCGACGCCTGTCCCTACGTCAGTGAAGAGGCCAAGGCCACCATTGGCGAGGCTTCAGCCCCACCTATCCGCACCTTGAAGCTGGGTGTTGGTGATGAGGCCTTTACCGTGGGTGGCGAGACCTGCATGTTTCGGCATGAGAAACGATTTGTTAATCCCACGGGTATCGCGGTACTGGTGACCTCCGACATGGATGAGGCCGCTGTCAGTGGCCGAATCGAGCGTTTTAATACCCTGGTTTATGAACGGGTTGGCGTGATCATGAAGGCCGAGCTCATCGCGGTTAAAGACAGCAAAAATGACGAGTCCTCTTTTGTTGCCCTGGTGCAGAAGGTACTTGATGGCTCAGCACGCGCCGCCCTCATCCTGATCAGTGACACCCCCGCCCATCTGGCCGCCGCTGCTAAGATCTGCGGAACCCGTACTCCGTTGCTTTACGGCGCCACTGCCGACAATGCCGGTGCTATGGCCCAGGTGGCCAAAGAGTGTTCGGCGCCTCTGGCGGTTAAAGGGACGAGCATCGACAATTGTGTCGATGTGACCAATACCCTGCTCGCCGCCGGCCTCAAGGATCTGGCCCTGGACACCGGTGCTCGCACCCTGCGTGCCGCCTTTGAAGATAACGTTGTGGCCAGGAGATCAGCGGTCAAGAGCAAATTCAAGCCTCTGGGATTCCCGACCCTGACCTTTCCCTGCGAGATGAGTGACGATCCGATGATGGAGGCGATGATCGCCTCGGTGTTGATTGCCAAATACGCCGGGATCATCGTGCTGTCTGATCTGCAGGGCGATATTTTGTTTCCCCTGCTGCTGGAGCGGATGAATCTCTATACCGATCCGCAGCGGCCGATGGTCGTGACCGAGGATGTCTATCCGCTGACCGGTCCTGGCGAAGACTCGCCGGTGGTCATTACCTGTAACTTCTCCCTTACCTATTTCATCGTCTCCGGTGAGATAGAGGGCTCCAAGGTGCCTACCTGGCTGCTCATTAAAGACACCGAGGGCCTCTCCGTTCTTACCGCATGGGCCGCCGGCAAATTCGGCGCCGACATGATTGCCCAGTTTGTTAAGAAGAGCGGCATTGAGGACAAGGTGAAACATCGCGACCTGATTATTCCCGGTTATCTGGCCTCCCTGAAAGGCGAGCTTGAAGAGGAGCTTCCAGCCTGGAATATCATCATTGGACCTCGCGAGGCCGGACATCTGCCTGTCTTCCTGAAGGAATGGAAACCATCCAAATAAGGCCTTGAGCATGCCATGGCATCTGTCGCGTGACAACGGGACAGATGCCGGACCTTGGTCAGAAGTGAGGCCGTCCCCGAGGGCCTCAGAATGAGAATAGAAAACCTTTAACCATCACCGCTTAACCTGAGTATGACGACTGTAACGCTTACCATTAACGGCGCAGAGATTGTGGCAGAGGCCGGCCTCACCATTCTTGAGGTAGCCAGGCGATCGGAAATCAAGATTCCCACTTTATGCCATGTCGAGGGCAAACCTGCCGAGACTCCCTGTCAGATGTGTGTGGTCGAGATTGAAGGGCAAAATGAGCTTGTATGCTCCTGTATGGGTCAGGCCCAGGACGGGATGGTTATCTCCACTGATTCTCCCAAGGTCGTCGCCCATCGTCTCGATCGTCTGGCGATCCTGGCTGAGACCCATTTCGGTGACTGCAAGGCCCCCTGTAATCTCACCTGTCCCGGACAGATTAACGTTCAGGGCTATATTGCCCATGTCGCCAAGGGCCAGTATGAAGAGGCCCTCCGTCTGGTCATGGAGCGCAATCCGCTGCCTTTTTCCGTGGGCAGGGTTTGCCCGCGCTTCTGCGAAACCCGCTGTCGTCGTATCCTTGTCGATGAGCCGGTCTCCATCAACCACTTGAAGCGTTTTGTCGCGGACTGGTGCATGCAGCATGAAATCGACCTGAAGATACCCAAAGATGCCCCCACCGGCAAGCGGATCGCGGTGATCGGCGGCGGCCCCTCCGGCCTGACTGCCGCCCATTTTCTCACCCGCAAAGGGCATGATGTGACCATCTTTGAGTCCGCCCCTAAGCTGGGCGGGGCCTTGCGCTATGGTCTCCTTGAGTACCGCATCCCCAAGGATGTCCTCAATTACGAGATCAATACCATTCTCCGCCTGGGTATTTCAGTCAAGCTCAGCCAGAAATGGGGCAGGGACTTCACTCTCCAATCCCTGAAAGATCAGGGCTTTGCAGCCATTTATCTGGCCACTGGCGCCGGTATTGATATCCCTCTGGAGATTCCGGGGGCGGTCAATCCTCATACCTATTCGGCGATGAATTATCTGCGCCGGGTGGCGGAAGGCAAAAAACCTGATATGGGCCGCCGTGCCGCCGTCATCGGCGGCAACAATATAGCCATGGAAGTGGCCCGGACCTTGATCAGGCAGGGCGTCACCGAGGTGACGGTCATCTACCCCAGGTCCCGGACCGAGATGCCCGGCCATCAGCGTAATATCCGCGAGGCCGAGAAAGAAGGGGTCCAGTTCCTGCTCATGGCTTCCCCGGTGGAGATCTGTGATTCCGTTGAACAGAGCTCACGGCTGAAGCTGGAACTGATCCGCATGAAACTGGGCGAGCCCGACGCCAAAGGGGTCAGACAGCCGGAGCCCATTCCCGGTTCGACCAACATCCTGCACGTGGATGCCATCGTCTCCTCCCTGGGGCAATCCGCGGTGGCTGATAAATTCTGCGGTGGGGTGCTCGAAGATTCCATTGCCCTTTCTCCCAACAAGACCATTGACGCCAATGTCCGCTCATCCCAGATCAATGTGGACGGGGTCTTTGCCGGCGGTGACGCGGTCACCGGGCCGAGATCGGTGATTCAGGCGGTTGTTGCCGCCCGTCGCGCCGCTGACAATATCCATGCCTATGTCATGGGTTCGGCCAAGGAAGAGGCGGAAAGCCGTTTCAACTTCACCCGCGGCAAGGGTTTTGAAGAGGTCGATCTGAAAAATTTCGACGGGATCCAGGTCAAACTGCGGGAAAAGATGCCCACTCGACCGCCGGAGATCTGCAGTCAGGATTTTGATGAGGTGAAACTGGGATTTTCCGAGAAGATGGCCCTGCATGAGGCCGAGCGATGTCTCTCCTGCGGTTGTACCGCCTTCGATCGCTGCGACCTCAAGGAACTTTCCATCACCCACAATCTGAATATCAACAAGACCGGCATGGGAACGACCCCGGTCTATGCCAAGGATTTTTCGCATCCGGCCATTGTGGTCGATAAAAACAAGTGTGTCTTCTGCGGCCGCTGTGAGCGCTCCTGTGAATATGACGCCGTCGAACTGGGCGCCGAATCCTTTGATGCCAAGGGACGGCCGGTGGGGCTGATTCTCAAGTTCAAGGATAATTGCGTCTCCTGCGGCAAGTGTGTTGATAACTGTTCCACCGGGGCCTTGAACAAGAAGGCCCAGACCATTCCCATCCACTCCGAACCGGTGAAAGAGGTCCGCAGCACCTGTCCCTATTGCGGGGCCGGCTGTCAGATTATCCTCCGGGTCAAGGGCGGCACCGTCATTGAGGTCACCGCCGATCCCAAGCAGGCGCCGAACTATGGGGCCCTGTGCGTTAAGGGACGGTTCGGCCATGAGTTCATCCAGCACAAGGACAGGCTGACCAAACCGCTGATCCGCAAGAACGGGATGCTGGTGGAGACCAGCTGGGACGAGGCCCTCGATTTCACGGCCAAGAAGCTTTTTGACCTCAAGGCCATGTATGGCCCCGATTCAATCGCCGGATTTTCCTGCGCCCGGGCCACCAATGAGGAAAACTTCCTCATGCAGAAGTTCATGCGCACCTCGATCGGTACCAATAATATCGATCATTGCGCCCGTCTCTGACACGCTCCCACTGTGGCCAGTTTGGCCCTTTCATTCGGTAGCGGCGCGATGACCAACTCCATCGCTGATGTAAAGGAATCTGATGTGATCATGGTGATCGGCTCCAATGCCGACACCAGCCATCCCACCATTGGACTGCGGATCCATCAGGCCAAAAAGAACGGAACAAAATTGCTGGTGGTTGATCCAAGGCGTACAGCCTTTGCCGACGAAGCCGATCTCTGGCTGCGCTCCAATCCCGGCAGTGATGTCGCCCTCTTGAACGGCATGGTCCATGTGATCCTCGAAGAGGGGATCTGGAACAAGAAGTTTGTTGAAGAGCGCACCGAGAACTTTGAGGAACTGGAGATTGTCACTGCCAAGTACACCCCGGCCTATGTCGAGCAGATCACCGGCATCTCGGAGGAGCAGCTCCGTGCCGCAGCGCGGCTCTACGCCTCACCGGGTAAAAAATGCGCCATCTATTACGGCATGGGCCTGGCCCATCATGCATCGGGAACTGATAATGTCAAGTCGATTGCCAATCTGGCCATGCTCTGCGGCAAGCTCGGCGTTGCCGGTGGTGGAGTCAATCCTCTGCGCGGCCAGAATAATGTTCAGGGTGCCTGTGATATGGGAGCCCTCTATACGACGCTGCCCGGATACGCTGGTCTTGAAAACAACGATGCCTTTGACCGCTATGAGAAGCTGTGGCAGGTGAAGCTGCCACGTCGCAAGGGCAAGGCGGCCACCGAGGTGTGGGATGCCATTCTTGAGGGCGATATCAAAGGGATCTATGTCTTCGGTGAGGATCCGGTGCTTGCCGATCCCAATGCCCATCATGCCGTAGCGGCGCTGAAAAAACTCGATTTCCTTCTGGTTCAGGATATCTTCCTCACCGATACCGCCAAGATGGCCGATGTGGTCTTCCCGGCTGCCTGTTATGCCGAGAAAGACGGCACCTTCACCTGCACCGAGCGCCGCGTCCAGCGGGTGCGCAAGGCGGTCGATCCACCGGGTGAGGCCAAGCCCGACTGGCAGATCTTCTGCGAACTTTCGCACCGCATGGGCTACGATATGCCCTATTCGCAGGCTGAGGATATCTTCAATGAGATAACTATGCTTCTGCCTCAGTATGCCGGCATCACCTATGAGCGCATTGAGAAGCAGGGGCTGCAGTGGCCGGTTCTTGACAAGGATCATCCCGGCACACCGGTGCTTCATATCGGTAAATTCACCAAGGGAAGGGGCCTCTTTATCCCCGAGGATTATACCCCTCCCACCGAGATGCCTGATGCCGAGTATCCGCTGATCCTGACCACCATCAGGGAGACACCTCAGTACAATTTCGGTTCCATGACCCGGAAAACCCCGGAGATCGAGACCCTGTGCCCAGAACCCTTTGCCGAGATCAATCCGGAGGATGCGGCCCGCCTCGGCATTGCTGATCTGGATCAGATCGAAATCAGTTCGCGGCGTGGCACCATACAGTTGCGGGCCAAGATCACTGACCGTTCGCAGGTCGGCACCATTGCTATTCCGTATCACTTCGCGGAGGTGCCGGTGAATAACCTGACCTTAAACAGCCTTGACCGGCTTTCGCGTAGTCCGCAGTATAAGATTTGTTCGATAAAGGTCAGTAAGGTTGAAGCATAAGATGACGTTACGAAAAGACCCAAATACTTCGTTGCACTGCACCCCTTCGTCACTGCGGCGTACCCAACAGTACGCCTCATTCCTCAGGATTTGTGCGCCTCGTCTTTGTGCCTTTTTGCTTAGCCATCATTGAAACAGAAAATAAAAGAAGACCCAAACGATAATTTTTCAGGAGTAACATTATGGGGAAAACAATGAATCACCGGGAAGGATCGGTGATGATTTTGGGCGGGGGGATCGCCGGAATACAGGCCGCGCTCGATCTGACCGAGCTTGGTTTTTATGTCTATCTGGTGGAGAAATCACCAGCGGTCGGCGGGGTCATGGCCCAGCTGGACAAGACCTTTCCGACCAATGACTGTTCCCTCTGAATCCTGGCGCCAAAACTGGTAGAGGCCGGTCGGTCTCCCAATATTGAAATGTTGACCAATGCTGATTTCCTGGCATTGGAAGGAACAGCAGGAAATTTCACCGCTACGATCAATCTGCGGCCGCGCTATATCGATGCCGATGCCTGTACCGCCTGCGGGCTCTGTACCCAGTACTGTCCCAAGCATCATGTGGATCCCTATAACGAGGGGCTGGCCGTCACCCGGCCCATCCACATCGATTACGCCCAGGCGGTGCCTGCCACCTATTACATCGATCCGAGCTCCTGTCTCTTCCTGCAGCATGAGACCTGTCAGATCTGTGTGCCGGTCTGTCAGAGTCATGCCATTAATTTTAAGCAGCAGCCGGAAGAGCGGAAGCTGCAGATTGGGGCTGTGATCCTCTCGCCCGGTTTTGGCAAGATTGCTCCCGAGACCCTGGCCAAATTCGGTTACGGCAAGCACCCGGATGTGGTCACCTCCTTCGAGTTTGAGCGGATGACCACCGCCTCCGGCCCCTTCATGGGCGAGGTCAAATGTTTCTCCGATGGCCGTCATCCCAAACGGATGGCCTTCATCCAGTGCGTCGGCTCCAGGGACATCGGCTGCAATAACGGTTACTGTTCTTCGGTCTGCTGCATGTACGCCATCAAAGAGGCGCTGGTGAGCAAGGAACATGACCCGGAAGTGGATATCACCATCTTCTATATGGATATCCGTACCCAGGGCAAGGACTTCGACGCCGCCCGCGAGCGGGCCGAGGCTATCGGCATCAAGTTTGTCCGGGCCAAGGTGGCGGATGTCACCCCTTGGGAAAACCGCCTGCAACTGACCTATGCAACCCTTGATGGTCAACACAAGTTTGAGCCCTTTGATCTGGTGGTGCTCTCCGTGGGCCTTGAGTCGCCCAAGGATGCCCAGAAGATTGCCGATATCACCAAGATTGATCTCAATAAATATGATTTCTGCGCCACCAATGGTTTCAACCCCCTGCAGACCAGTCAGGACGGGATTGTGGTTGCCGGTGCCTTCCAGGGCCCCAAGGATATCCCGGAGTCGGTGACCCAGTCCTCGGCCGCCGCTTCACTGACCGCTGCCGCCCTGAAAAAGGTGCGGGGCAAAGGCGTGGAGCTCAAGACCTATCCCGAGGAGCAGGTGGTTGCGGCAGACGATGAGGCCAGGATCGGGGTCTTTGTCTGCCATTGCGGCATCAATATCAGCTCGGTGGTGGATTGCGCGGCAGTGGCCAACTACGCCGGCGATATGAAGAACGTCACCTATTATACCGAAAACCTCTACTCCTGTTCCCAGGATGCCCAGGAGGTTATCAAGAAGAAGATCAAGGAGCACAAGCTGAACCGGGTGGTGATCGCCGCCTGTTCGCCGCGGACCCATGAGCCCCTGTTTCAGGAAACTCTGCGTGATGCCGGGCTCAACCGGAACCTCTTTGAGATGGTCAATATCCGCGACCAGTGTTCTTGGGTCCATGCCGGTGAACCGGAGCTTGCCACCATCAAGTCCAAGGATCTGGTGCGCATGGCCGTCTCCAAGGCCCGTCATATCCAGTCCCTGCCCGAGCAGACTGTGCCGGTAACCCCTAAGGCCCTGGTAATCGGTGCGGGCGTGGCCGGGATGACCGCTGCCCTGAACCTGGCTGAGCAGGGTTTTGATTCGGTCCTCATTGAAAAAGGGGACGGGATCGGCGGCAATCTGCAGAATCTCCAACATACCCTGGCAGGGGACGAGGTGCAGTCGCACCTGAAAACCCTGGTCACCAAGGTGAATGGATCCAAAAACATAGATGTCATCTGCAATGCGGAGCTGGTGCAGACCGCCGGCTTCATCGGTAATTTTTCTTCGGTGATTGCCAGCGGCAAGGGCAAGGACAAGGCCGAGCAGACCGTTGATCACGGCGTCATCATTGTCGCCACCGGCGGCCGTGAGCATCGCCCTGACCGTTATCTGCTGGGCAAGTCCAAAAAGGTGGTGACCCAGCAGGAGCTGGAAAAACAACTGGCTGGCAAGGCCAAGACCCGGGCTCCCGGTTCCATCGTCATGATCCAGTGTGCCGGTTCGCGCGGCGATGATCTTAATTACTGCTCCAAGGTCTGCTGTAACCACGCCTTGAAAAATATTCTGAAGGTAAAGGAGATTAATCCTGACTCCCAGATCATTGTCCTCTACCGCGATATGCGCACCTATGGCTTTGCCGAGGACGCTTATCTTGAGGCCCGCAAAATGGGTGTGGTCTTTATCCCCTATGAGGTGGATCGCAAACCTGAGGTGACTGAGAAGGGGGCCAAGGTTCAGGTCCGTTTCTTCGACTCCATCATGCAGGAAGAGGTGATCATGTCGCCGGATCTGGTGGCCCTCTCTGTGGGCATCGTGCCCGATGACACCGATACCCTCTCCAAGCTGTTGAAGCTGCCGGTGACGGCCAATAAGTTCTTCCTGGAGGCCCATGTCAAGCTGCGTCCGGTGGAGCTGTCAGTCTCCGGTGTCTATGTCTGCGGACTGGCCCATGGACCCAAGCCTGTCGATGAGACCATCGTTCAGGCCCAGGCGGCAGCGGCCAAGGCCGCGATCCCTTTGGTCAAGGGTTATGTGAAGGTGGATCCGATCGTCTCCAGCGTCGAGCAGGACAAGTGCATCGGCTGCGGCCTCTGTACCAGCCTCTGTCCGTATGGGGCCATCGTCATGCAGAAGGTGGATGGCAAGCGCAAGGCCGAGACGGTTTCCGCTTCCTGCAAGGCCTGCGGGATCTGCGCCGCCCATTGTCCGACCTTTGCCATCTCCATGGGCGGGTTCACCAATGAGCAGCTTATCTCCCAGATTGAGGCCTTCGGGGCCACTGGCGACAGATAATTTCAATTTTAACCCCGGTAAACGGGAAGACAGCCGGGATAAGTACCTTATGACAGGATGTTTTCTTACAAAAAAACAAGAAAATATCCTGTAAAGTACTAAAAAATGATGGACCAAGTTTATTATATTTGAGGAGAACGTCTTATGGCTGACCAGGAATTTAATCCCAGCATCCTTGGCTTTTTATGCAACTGGTGCTGTTACGCGGCGGCGGATGCCGCCGGTGTCTCACGGTTTCAATACCCGCCCAATATGCGGACCCTCAGGGTGATGTGTACCGGGCGCATTGATCCGGCTTTTGTCCTCCGTGCGCTGGCGGAAGGGGCGGACGGCATCTTCAGCGGCGGCT
>DDWW01000046.1:13922-22634 GCA_002347085.1 Desulfobulbaceae bacterium UBA2276
AGCGGTACAGTCTGCAATGGGCCTCTGCGGCCGAAGCGCCGCGCTTTGTCCAGTTGATCACCAAGTTTACGGCCCAGATCAAGGAGCTTGGCCCCATCGGCCAGGCCGAGGGTCTGTCCAAGGAAGAGCTGAAGGCCCGGATCGACAAGGCCTTGGCCGCCGTCTCCGATCAAAAGGTCAGGATTGCCTTCGGCAACGCCACCAAGGCGGTGCGTAAGGATGGTATCTGGACGAATGATCATATCAGCGGGATCGTCAACGAGAAGATGGAGAAGTCTCTGACCACTGCCCTTGGCTGATACGTTCCGGGAAATTTTTAAAAAAGAAAGGCTCTGCTTCTTCAATGAAGCAGGGCCTTTCTTTTTGATTGGGTTATGACTTGAGAAATGGAATTACAGGAGCTTACCCGTATCGTAGTCAAGCAGGAGTGCGGATCGTAATTCACCGTTTTCTCCTTGGACGTTGCAATTGATAAACATTGTGGGGCCATATTTAATCATTCCGTGATTGCTGTGGATATGGCCGAAAATATGATACTTGGGTTTGAGTCTGGCCACAGCGGCAGTGAGGTCCGAACAGCCATGGGCGACTGGGCCGTCTTGATCGAGAATGCCGGCAGGAGGAGCGTGAGTTACTAAAATATCGACATCAGGCGGGATCATATCCCATTTTTCTTTGAGGGCTTTTCCTCGCGGTAAGGCAAAGGCATCACAGGCCCGGTCGTTAAATAACGGCTGCCAGGGGGCTCCGTAGATTTTTATCCCGGAAATAACCACAAATTCATCCACAAGATAGACCGCTTCCGAGAGTTGCAGTCTGGCTTTTACCGGATCATGCGCCAGCCTGTGATCGTGGTTGCCGCCAACCACGATTTTATGCTGATGAGGCAGAGAACCGAGAAAACTATTAAAGTCCGAAACATCGCTTGCGGTTCTGCAATGGGTCATGTCACCGGCAAAAATTAAAATATCTGCGTCAGGAATGTTGATTTTCCCATGTAACGCATGGGTATCGCTGAATAATGCTATTTTCATTGTCTTGTAATCCGACCCCATGCCCTTGCACTGGAGAGCTCTTTAATTTTTAGAATTGAGTTGTCCACATGCTGCCAATACATCATCGCCTTTGGCACCTCTGATTAACGTCGGAATTTTAAAGGTATCTAAAACTTCCTTAAACTTCTCAACTTTATCCAGGTTCGGACGCTTATAATGTGATCCAGGGAATGCGTTAAAAGGAATCAGGTTGATATAAGCGCTTTTGCCAGCCAGTATCGTTCCCAATTCTTTCGCATCATCTGGAGAATCATTAAAATCTTTGATCAGAAGATATTCATAGGTAATAAATTGTTTTTTATGTAAAGGGATCTGGTCAATCTGGGTCAGCACTTCATCGAGTGGATATCTCATGTTAATGGGCATGAGTTCATTCCTCTTTTCTGCAAAGGGTGAATGAAGAGATAACGCCAGGTTCACTCCGGGAGTTTCCCGGCTCCATCTTTTAAGTCCGGGAATATAACCAGCCGTTGAGACAGTAATTTTTTGCACACCAATGGAAGTTCCGTGTTGTGATAAAAATATCTCGCACGCTTTTTTGACGGCATCAAAATTATGTAATGGTTCGCCTTGGCCCATAAAAACAATATTTAAAATTCTCTCTTCTCCCGGCCTGTTTTTCGCAAGCCATCGCCAGGCCTGGAGAAACTGGCCCACAATCTCACTGGTAGCCAGATTTCTTGTCAGTCCTTGGGTTCCTGTGGAACAAAAAGAACAATTCATCGCACAGCCGACCTGAGATGACAGGCAAATGGTATATTTATTATGAAACGGAAGAAGGACGGTTTCAATTGTGTGATTGTCTTTCAGCTTAAAAAGGAATTTTACGGTTCGATCTTCAGACTCATGAACCGTATCGATTTCGGGGAGGGAAAAGTCGAAATTATTCTGAAAAAAGGCCAATGAACCTTTGGCAATTTTCTCATGGCATTGGGCCTTTTCTTTTTTTTTGTAATGCCAATTAAAAAGAATCGCCGCTGCTGAGTGGTTTAAATCATTCTGATTGAGAACCAGTTCTAAATCAGAATGAGTGAGATCATAGAAGGATTGTTTCAAGAAATGTCTCTTTGGAATGAGATTTGTTATGAATGGGGTCAGGTCTTGCAATCAAGCATCGACATCTTTTACTTTTGTCTTACAGCCCGGCTTACAGTTGCATAATGAACGCTGAAACAGATCGCGATTTCCTGCATGGTATACTTGTGACCGGTTAGCATGTCCAGACCCCAACTGGCTTGGATTGTAATTTTGTATCGTGTCGGGGAGGAAACTGAAAGTGAACTCTATGATACCTGGCTTAATATTGCTTTCTGGGGGCCTTGACCTTTTTTTTCTTATCGCCCTCGCCTGAATTTTTTTCAGAAAAGAGCCAGACTGGAAATGTGCGTCCTTTAATCTTGCCGTTCTTCAGATAAGAATACGCTTTTTTAACCATACTGCGCTCAATTGCAACATAGCTTTGCCGATCATAGATATCTATTTTACCAATATATTTACCTTCAATACCTGCTTCACCAGTGAGTGCTCCAAGAATATCGCCAGGCCGCATTTTGTCCTTTTTCCCGCCCTCTAAAACAATGGTGACATTTGGTGGGGTCAGTGTGACATCTTCAATCTTATTCAGCTTGTTAATATCATCAAATCTGCGCGTTGTATTGCGATAGTTTCCCATTGCAAATGCTTGATGGTCGGTAAAGAGGGTGACTGCCAAGCCCTCTTTACCCGCACGTCCCGTTCTGCCAATACGGTGGGTATACGTTTCTTCATCTTGGGGTATGTCGTAATTAACCACCATTTCAAGCTCTTTAATATCAAGCCCTCTGGCCGCCACATCTGTTGCCACCAGTACGGAACAACTTTTGTTAGCAAAGCGGACAAGAACATCGGTTCGTTGATACTGTTCCAGGTCGCCGTGAATTGCCAAGGCATCAATCCCGGCAGCAGATAAAGCATCAGCAACATCTTGTGTCTCTACTTTTGTATTGCAAAAAACCAGGATATTTTGGGGCTTGTGATGGGCAATAGCCTTAATAAGCATTGAAGTCTTCTTGTCGTGGGCCACTTCGTAGAAGTATTCCGTAATCTTATTCGCTTGTTCCCCGGAAATGGTTTGAATGTTAAGAGCGTTTTTTTGAATGGCAGAACTTAATTTAATGATCTTCTCAGGATAGGTGGCTGAAAAGAGCAAGGTCTGACGATTTTCAGGCGCATGGGCAATAACTCTATTAATGTCGTCAATAAATCCCATATCGAGCATACGATCAGCTTCGTCAAGGACCAGTGTCTCCAGATCTTTTAAAGAAAGATGTTCTTTATCCAAATGCTGTAACACCCGTCCGGGAGTTCCCACAATGATATGAGCCCCATGCAGTATCGATTCATATTGAGGGGCAAAGGCAGCCCCACCGCAAAGAGTCAGTATCTTAATATTATGGGTAGCTTGTGCTAAACGACGTAATTCTTTGGCTACTTGATCCGCCAGTTCTCGGGTTGGGCAGAGAATAAGAGATTGAACTCTAAATTTTTTAACATGAAGTTTGTGGAGTACCCCGAGTCCAAATGCGGCTGTTTTCCCGCTACCTGTCTTGGCCTGGACAATAACATCACAATTTTTTAAAATATGGGGAAGACTTTCGGCCTGAACAGGGGTCATTGCTTTAAACCCAATTTCATCGAGGTTATGGAGCATCGCCTTGGAAAGAGGAAGGCTTGAGAAGTTAGAATCAGTCATAGTTTGTCTTTTTTTTAAGGAAATGAAGGGGGTCAGGTCTTGCAATCAAGCATCGACATCTTTTACTGTTGTCTTACAGCCCGGCTTACAGTTGCATAATGAACGCTGAAACACGTCGCGATTTCCTGCATGGTATAATCGCCGGTGGCATACGCAGCGGCCATGGCAGATTTTTTATCTGCTATGGTATCGCGGTAGTGTTCGATTGGCTTGGCTTGCGGTTGACGTTGGGTGCGAGGAACTTCGGTCATTGCAGATCGGTCTGCGACTAATGCTTGCATTCGCTCCACGAACTCCTCCGAGCCGAGATAAATCTGGCCACGCAAGGATTCCCACACACTAGGCTGGCCCTCCCCAGCCCGAACAAAGTCCATATAGCCCGTCACCGCCTGACCGTGAGTACTCCCAAACTGTCCCAACACCCAGTTAGGCTGTAGCCAGTCAGGCCGACCGGCCATACCAACCATGGCGCCATAGGAACTCCACGGCCAATCCCCAGCAGCACTGACCATTCCAGCCCGTACGGGATTAAGCACCACATACCGCATCAATTCCAGGAGGTGCGAATCCTTTTCCACCATGATTGCCCGGTAGCGTCCCTGAAAAACATGACCAACGCGATGATGAGTACGGTTGAGTTTCTGGGTGTACACCCCATTGAGATGTCGCATGCCTTGAGAAAGATTGCCTTCAACCGTCTCCACCACAAGATGATAGTGATTGGTCATCTGGCACCAGGCATGACAGGTCCAATTAAACCTTTTACACACCTCACCCAAGACTTCCAGCCAAACATACCGGTCCGCCTCGCAGAGAAAAATATCCTCGCACCGATCACCGCGAGAGGTCACATGGTAGAGGCCACCCGCCAGCTCTATTCTCAAAGGTCTTGCCATGCATTTATCATAAAGGGTTAATTGTTGGATTGCAAGACCTGACCCCAACTTTCGCAGAACTTCCAAGGAGAGTGAAACAAACTAATGAGGTCCAGGCGGTTGTCGCGAGCCAAACCCTTATCCGCACATGATCTTCCATAAATGAAATAACTCTACACACATAATTACTGCCCAGAGAAGGATGCTGATTCCGGCCGCGGCTGCGGATATATCTTTAATAACCTTGATTTTAAAATTCTCATGGGTTTCGATAAAATCGCAAAGGGCCTCAATGGAGCTGTTGAACATTTCAGCGATGAGCACCAGAGCGGTTGCTGCCATGATCATGACGAAATCGACCCATTGCCGCAACAGAAAACAAATGATGAGAATAATGATAGACATATACAACTTGTAGGCGACACTGAAATCATAATGCACGGCATAACGCAGCCCGGACAGGCAGACCTTGATCTTACGCAATGGATGATAGCCTTTTTCACCGGTACCAAGAAATTTGTTATACATTGTAATGTTCCTGTTAGAGTAAATCGAAATTTTGAATAAATTTCACATCTCAATCTCTGCCCAGGGCTTGGCGATATGGTAGGAGCAGATGTACTGCGGTAACGATAATGACAGCCAGGCCGCACCCTGCGACGACATCAGAAAGATAATGGACGTGCAGATAGAGCCTTGACCAACCGACACCGATAATGATCAGAGCGCTTGCAATTGCGACGATCCCGCCCCATACCGGTGGTAGCGAGCGGATGGCGATAATGGCGACAGACAGGAAGACGGCCGTCGCCTGGGCAGTGTGGGCGCTTGGGAAAGACCAATCTGTTGGCATCGGGACCAGGAGTTCAAGTGAATCCGGACGTGGCCTTTGGAAGATCAATTTGGTCACATGGACTAAAACCACTGTGACCAAAAGACTCAGGCCCAGCATCAGGGCTTCACGTGGTCGTCCTGCCCAAAGTAGAAAAAGAGCAAAGATGGCTGAGAAGGGCAGGAGGAGGTACAGTGAACCAAGCCAGGTAATGGTAGTAAAGATAGGATCACAAGACATTTGCTCGCCCAGGGCTGAAGTGAGTGGATAGATGATGCCTTAACGGTGGGGTGAGGGATGCCAGGAAGATCGGCGTCATTCTCCTACCACCTCCCAACGCAAAGCATCCTTACCCTTTTCTTTTACCTCGTACATGAGGCCATCGGCACGGCCAACCACCTCGTCGATGGTGGAAGGAGATTTCAGGTAGGTTACCAGTCCCATGCTGAAGCTTACTGGCCACCGGCCCTCCACGCCCTTTTTCAACTGCTGCCGAACCTTTGCAGCCATGGCCAGGGCGGACTCTCCGTCGGTTTCGGGAAGCAGCAGGGCGAATTCGTCTCCCCCAAGACGGGCAACCGTATCGGTTTGCCGCATAGCAGCGGCAATGGTCGTGGACACCTGCCGAAGAAGCTGATCTCCCTCTGCATGGCCCATGGTGTCATTGACAGTCTTAAAGTTGTCGATGTCGAGGTATGCGATTGTAAATGGTCCGCCATAGCGCTGATTGCGCTGCATTTCTCCTGTTACAAGCTCATAATAGTGCCGCCGGTTTGGTATGCCGGTCAGGTAATCGGTGCGAGCCTTCTCATTTTCCCGCTCAAGCGCCCCTTTGAGGGCCGAGACAATCAAGGCCGTCAGGAGAAAAAGCAGGAGTTCCATGAAGTCGTTCCAGTATATGGCATAGCCGAACTGGGAGTAATCCCTTCCAGCCATCTCAGCCACGAGCCACACCAGGGCGCTTGCACAGGAGAGGAGATAACCGGCTTTTCTCCCCACGAACCAAGCCGTCATGATAACCGGAACGAGATAGAAGGGTGCAAGCGAGTAGTCGGGACCGCTCAATCCGTCAACCACCCCAACAACAACGCAGAGCAAAAATGCCAGCGCCGTGACAACCGGCCGAGGCAGTCTTGCCAGGAGATTGACTAGCAGCATGTGCAGACCTCCATGAAATTCATCATTATAGCGATATACTACAGAACCATAAATATTAGCTGGAGGCAAGGGCAGTTTTGCTGGATTTTCTCTGGAGGAAACTGGAGCGCAGGTAAGCGAGCTTATTGAGAGTATATGAAGCGGCAGGCAAAAACGACATCTGCAAAAAAAATAAAAAAATGGGATGGATTCAGGATGCAGGTGGTCAAACATTCGGGGTCACAAACATTCGGGGTCAGAGTAAAATTAGATTTAATTTTACTCTGACCCCTTTTAACCTTCAGGATCGATTCATATTGAGGGGCAAAGGCAGCCCCGCCGCAAAGAGTCAGTATCTTTACATTATGGGTAGCCTGGGCTAAACGACGTAATTCCTTGGCTACCTGATCCGCCAGTTCTCGGGTCGGGCAGAGAATAAGAGATTGGACTCTGAATTTTTTAACATGAAGTTTGT
The DNA here is from genome assembly GCA_002347085.1 of Desulfobulbaceae bacterium UBA2276. Classification (GTDB taxonomy): domain Bacteria; phylum Desulfobacterota; class Desulfobulbia; order Desulfobulbales; family Desulfocapsaceae; genus UBA2270. Next base: position 21,028 of record DDWW01000046.1, read on the forward strand.
GCAGTACCCCAAGTCCAAATGCGGCTGTCTTCCCGCTACCTGTCTTGGCCTGGACAATAACATCACAATTTTTTAAAATATGGGGAAGACTTTCGGCCTGGACAGGGGTCATTGCTTTAAACCCGATTTCATCGAGGTTATGGAGCATCGCCTTGGAAAGAGGAAGGCTTGAGAAGTTAGAATCAGTCATAGTTTATCTTTTTTTAATGAGAGTAATTGCATTGTCATTTATTAGGGATATCCCACTTCATTAAACAGTTTGGAGTCGGGCCACGCGAACTAATATATTACTCATTGTGTGATTCTCTTAAATTTGTCCATTCCATTCCTGGTGAAAATGTTCTAAAAAAATCTCCATAAATTTATGACGTTGGATTGCCATCTTTTTACCAGTCTTTGTGTTCATCCGATCTTTGAGTAAAAGCAATTTTTCATAAAAATGATTCAGTGTTGGTGCGTTATTGTTTTTATACTCTTCAACTGACATGTCGAGATTTGGAGATATATCGGGATCATAAAGCTGTAAATTTTTATATCCCCCGTAATTGAATGTCCTGGCTATGCCAATTGCACCTATTGCATCTAGTCTGTCAGCATCTTGTATTACGTCTAATTCGAGGGACTTAAATTGTTGTATGTTCTTCCCTCCTTTAAATGAGATGCTAGAAATAATATTTTCAATATGAATTATTGTAGACTCAGGTACATCTTTTGTAGTTAAGAATTGTCTCGCTTTATACGGTCCAATTTCTTCATCTCCATTATAAAATTTTGAATCAGCAATATCATGCAAGAGGGCTCCAAGTTCAATTATTTCATGATCACCTGGTTCAGTTTTCGCAATTAATTTTGCCCCATTCCATACCCGATAAATGTGCCACCAATCATGACCGCCTTCAGCGTTTTTTAACGAATTCTTGACAAAGGATATAGTTTCTTCGATTAAATGCGTCTTTGCTGTCATGGTAATCGTTATGGAAAGTATCGTTTTATATAAAGGATTTGCCACATGAAGATACTAAGTATACAAGGGGATAATGACTTATCAGAGTTCGAAGTATTTTTGCATACGATTTCTGCCAAACTCGCAGCTGCTATATGTAAAAAAATGCAGGCGTATGCTGAACTGAATGACATTTATAGTTGCAACAGCTTGAAAATTCTGAACCCTAAGATATGGGGTTATAAAGGAACCATTTATAAGCTTCGCGTAGATTGCGGTAAAGAGTCAGCTCGGGTACTGTTTGTAAAAACAGCAGACAACGACATTGTGCTCTTGCATGGGTTTATTAAAAAAACTCGAAAAACACCGATTAAAGACGCGAAAATTGCAATGGGAAATCTCGAGCGGCTAAAAAACAACGTAGAAGTAACTCAATTACCATTGGCAAAGTACTCGTTCTAAACGCTCGGATTCTGGCATTCGAAGATACTGCCTGTACAGCCTGACATCCTGCATTCGCCTCTGATATCCATAACTGGAATGAAAAAGGTGCTAACGCCTGCCATAAAACGCGCGAGGTGCGAGCGTCGTTTTTGATGGCATTGTTAAGCCCTCACACGTAATAGTCATGGTTTAATGCGAGGGTGTAAAATAGTTTGTGTAA
>DDWW01000033.1:0-18555 GCA_002347085.1 Desulfobulbaceae bacterium UBA2276
GATTTTTTTCAAAAAGAGCTCTCGCTTCGTTTCGTCCTTCCTGATCAGGGGGGTGATGAGACCTCTGGTGGGCAGGAAAGCCCATTGAGGGAGCGGCACCTGCTGGCGAATGATCCCTTGGTGCTCATGACCGCCGAGATCTTTAACGGCCAGATAGGGGATATCAGGGTGGGGGAGAAGTTCAGATAGGCTGTTGATGATCTAACCTGTTGTAAATAACAATATAGTTAGAGGGATATCCAGAACGGTATCAGGAACCGTAGCAAAACAAGCCAAACAGCACGTTTATTTCGTAACCACTCCTGAGAACCTTCTGTGTTGTGGTGAAGTAAACAAGATTTCTACAAGAGAACAGAGGACTATATATATGGATATGAGCACCATTATGCAGCAGGCCCAGCAGTTTCAACAGAATATGGCCAAGATCCAGGACGAACTTGCCCATAAGAAGGTCACTGGTACGGCAGGCGGTGGCATGGTTACGGTCACGGCCAATGGTAAAAGCGAGATTCTCTCTCTGGTGATTGAGCCGGCCATGATTGTGGAGAAGGATGCTGATATGCTCCAGGATCTGATTGTGGCGGCGACGAATGATGCCCTGCGCAAGGCACGAGAATTGGGGAAGGCCGATATGGGTAAATTGACAGGTGGATTGAATCTCCCTGGCCTTTCCAATATGTTTGGCTAAGGGGTTGTGGTCGTGCAGATCGTTCCTCCCGCCCTTGACCGGCTGATTCGCGCCTTGAGCCGTTTACCGGGGATTGGCAATAAAACTGCGGCCCGACTGGCCATGAATATCCTCCGTCGTCATAGGAATGAGGCCCGTGAGTTGGCGGCGGCCTTGTCTGAATTGCACGAGGCGATTCAGCTCTGCTCCTGCTGCTTTACCTTCTCGGAAGAAGAGCCTTGCGCTATCTGCGCTGATCCCCGGAGAAATAGGGAGTTGGTCTGTGTGGTGGAGCAACCGGGGGACCTGCTGGCCATAGAAAAGACCGGGAGCTTTCATGGCCATTATCATATCCTCCATGGTGTCCTCTCGCCTATGGATGGGATTGGCCCCGGCGAGATCAAGGTTGAGGAGTTGATAGCCAGAATTAACAGCGGAACCATCCGCGAGATTTTGATTGCCACCAGTTCCACTGTCCCAGGAGAGGCTACGGCGTCTTTTCTTATAGATCTGCTGCATAATAAAGGGGTGGCTTTGACCCGTCTGGCTTGCGGTATTCCTATGGGGATGGATATAAAATATGCAGATCGGCACACCCTGGCCCGGGCCATTGAAACAAGGACAAACGCCGACTGATTCCTTGGAAAAGGCAGAGGACGTAAGGTCTATTTTTTCTTGACAGGGGGCAGATTTACTGGTAATTGAAAGAGTTTCCAACGTTCTTGATGACTTTGAAAAAAATACGCAAGCGGGATCGTTGTGCGGATTTGTGTTGTATTATTGTAAATAGGCGCGTAGCTCAGGGGGAGAGCGCTACCTTGACATGGTAGAAGTCGGCGGTTCGAAACCGCCCGCGCCTACCAGAAATAAGGCTAAAGAGAAACGGGCGTCATGCTTTCGTTTCCTCTTTGGCCTTTATTTTTAGGACTCATTACGAAACAGTTCTTCTTTTTATGACTTTTTGTAATGGGTCATGAACATAACAAGATGACATCATTGATACATTATTTATTCGTATCAACGCATCAATGAGTTAATCAATAGATACTCCCGATGACAGATATTCAGGTTACTCTCCAGGGTGGCGAAACTATCCAATTGCCGGCTGCGACTTCGGTGCAGGATGCGTTGGCCCGACTCTTATCTAACAAACAGCGCAAGCTCACTGTTGCCGCTATTGTTGATGGCGTCAGCGTTGATCTCAGCAGCCTTTTAGTCAAGGATGCCCTTATCAGTCCTATTCAGGTTGATAGTGCGGCTGGACTTGAGATCTTGCGACACAGTACCGCCCATGTTATGGCCCAGGCTGTTCGGGATCTCTTTGGGAGTGATGTCAAGGTCGCTATCGGGCCAGCCATTGAAGAGGGGTTTTACTACGATTTCGCCTTCGCCAAGACCTTCAGTCCTGAAGATTTTGACAAGATTGAGGCCCGCATGGCAGAGATTGCCGGCAAGGCCCTTCCCTTTGTTCGTAGCGAAGTAAAGGCCGCTGAGGCCCTTGCTGTCTTTGAGAAGCAGGGGGAAAAATATAAGGTGGAGCTTATTCGGGATCTTAATGCCGATATGGTCTCTACCTATAAGCTCGACGATTTTATTGACCTGTGCCGAGGCCCCCATCTTCCGGATACCTCCTGGCTCAAGGCCTTCAAGCTGTTGCGGGTGGCCGGCGCATACTGGCGCGGCAACGAGAAAAACGATGTCTTGCAGCGTATTTACGGCACCGCTTTTTTTGATCAGAAGGAGCTGAAGAAGTATCTGTTCGCTCTCGAAGAGGCCAAAAAACGGGACCATCGTAAATTAGGCAAGGAGTTGGAGCTTTTTACCATTCAGGATCAGATCGGGCCGGGCCTTATCCTCTGGCAGCCCAAGGGCGCACTGCTCAGAAGGCTGATCGAGGATTACTGGAAAGATGCGCATTATGATCACGATTATGAGCTCTTGTACACCCCTCATATCGCCCGTCAGGATCTCTGGAAGACCTCGGGACATCTTGATTTCTATGGGGAAAATATGTACTCGCCCATGGCTATTGACGAGGTGCAGTATCAGCTCAAACCGATGAACTGTCCGTTCCATATCGGGATATATAACAGCCGGAAAAGGAGCTATCGCGAGTTTCCTATCCGCTGGTGCGAGCTGGGCACGGTCTATCGCTATGAACGGGCTGGCGCCCTGCACGGGTTGATGCGGGTGCGCGGGTTTACCCAGGACGATGCCCATATCTTTTGCCGTCCTGAACAACTGGAAAACGAGATTGTTAATATCCTGGAACTGAACCTGCTGATTCTCAAGACTTTCGGCTTTGATCAGTACGATATCTATCTTTCTACCCGGCCGGAAAAATATGTGGGCAGCGATGCCAATTGGGAGAAGGCCACCGAGGCCCTGAAGCTGGCACTTGACAAGAAAGGTCTTACCTATTCCCTTGATCCTGGTGAAGGCGTCTTCTATGGTCCCAAGATTGATATCAAGATCAAGGATCAATTGGGCCGCTCCTGGCAATGCTCGACTATCCAGGTTGATTTCAATCTTCCTGAGCGTTTTGACATGAGCTATACCGGCACTGATAATCAGGAACATCAGCCGATTATGATTCATCGGGCCTTGATGGGTTCGCTGGAGCGTTTTATCGGGGTACTGATCGAACATTATGCCGGCGCCTTTCCGCTCTGGCTGGCTCCAGTGCAGGTCAGGGTTATGAATATCACTGACGCCCAGGCCGATTATTGTGAAGCCCTCTATTCTCAGTTACGAAAACTGGGTGTACGGGTGGAAAAAGATTTACGCAATGAAAAGTTGAACTACAAGATCAGGGAAGCGCAAATGGCCAAGACCCCGTATATGCTCATTATTGGGGATAAAGAAAAAGAGACTGGCACGGTAACGGTTCGCCTGCGTGACGGTAAAAATCTGCCGGAGATGACGGTTGCTGATTTTGCGGTCAAAATTGCTGATGAATGTAAAGAAGGACGAGGTATTTAGAAGCCGTTGCGAAATAAACACGCTCTTTCGTTGAGTTCGTTACGGCTTCTTATGCCGCTTACGACCTCCGAAGTAACTGTTTATTTTGCAAAGACGGCGTAGCAGTCGTTACGAACGAACTAACACGTTTTTGTCAGTTCCGTTACGACTGTTTATGGTGTTATTGCTATCAAGATGACGATGTTATTTGGATGCAAAATGGTTTAGAAGCAGTTGAGGAGTGTCATTCTCAATATTGAGTTTGTAAGCGCAGGGAGGTAGAGATATTAACCCAAGAGGAAAAAGAGCCACGGTTCAACGTGAAGTAAAGGCCATTATCAATGAGATGATTCGTCATCCTCAGATCCGACTTGTCGGCAGTGATGGTAGTCCGTTGGGTGTTGTCACCGTGGACGAAGCACTGAAGATAGCCGATAATGAAGGGCTTGATTTAGTGGAGGTTTCAGCGAATGCTGATCCCCCTGTTTGTCGGATAATGAACTATGATAAGTTTCGTTACGAACAGTCAAAAAAAGAGCAGGAAGCAAAAAAGAAGCAAACAACAGTTGAAACCAAGGAAATTAAATTCCGGCCCAAAACTGATGACCATGATCTTGATTTCAAGATCAAAAATGTCCTCAAGTTTTTGCAACAAAAAAACAAGGTAAAGCTTACCATGCGTTTTCGAGGCCGTGAGATTGTCTATAGTCAGACCATTGGCCTGGATGCCATGCGAAAGATTGCAGCCTCTCTGGAGGCCGATGCCGTTATTCTGCAAGAACCGAAGATGGAAGGGCGACAATTGGTGATGTTTGTCGGCCCCAAGGCATGAGAGTGCTGTGTGAGAGTTGATAATAAAGTTGAAATAATTTATTCTATTGGAAATAAAAAAACTGAATATACGTTGCTGCGTCATTCTTTGAGATAAGGAAAAAATTGGCAGTATTCTATAGGAAGTGCAAAGGAGCAAAATTATGCCAAAGATGAAGACAAAAAGAGGCGCCGCCAAACGTTTCAAGGCGACCGGATCAGGAAAAATTAAACGCGCCAAGGCCTTTACCAGCCATATCCTGACTAAAAAATCCACCAAGAGAAAGCGTAATCTGAGAAAGTCAGCTTTAGTTAATAGCACTGATATCAAAGGAATTCGCCGGATTCTGCCATACCTGTAAGCCCTCCTGGTGTATGGTTGTTCAAAAATATTATGTAAATATTCTCGTTTTTCCGGTTGTCCTTTATGGTCAAGGGCAAACGAGTTAAAGAGAATTAAAGAGAATTGACAAGGGAGTAAAAAATGCCACGCGCGACGAGAGGGGTCAAGGCCCGAAGAAGAAGAAATAAGGTATTGAAATTAGCCAAAGGTTTCCGGGGCGGTCGTAGTCGTCTCTTTCGTTCCGCTGCCGAGGCCGTTGATCGTGCCCTTGTCTATGCCTACAGGGACAGACGCACCAAAAAACGTGATTTCCGCAGGTTGTGGATTGCGCGTATCAATGCCGGTGCTCACATGAACGACATCAGCTATAGCCAGCTTATCGGCGGCCTGAAAAAGGCGGGGATTGAACTGGATCGGAAGGTTCTTTCCAATATGGCCATCCTTGATGCGGCGGCCTTTTCAGAAGTTGTGAAGATAGCAGCAACAGCCAACGCCTGATCTTCCTGGTAACAGGAAAATCAGGAGCCGTTTCGACTAGTGGTCATGCTGTTTGTTTGCAAGGGCTTGATTATATCATGTTGATTTTATGCCGGTTTTGATCTTTATCGAAACCGGCATGTTGCTTTAAGGGGATTCAAGATTTCTTGTCAGGTCCCTTATTGTGATTTAACGAACATCTACGTTTCTTGAGAGTTATGGAGCAAGAGCTACTCAGCCTGCAGGACGAGGCCCGGAAAAATCTTGATCAACTTACCGATGGTGGTCAGTTGGAAGATTTTCGTATTCGTTATCTTGGCCGGAAAGGACTATGCAGTACCATCATGCGGGAACTTGGTACTGTGGCCCCGGAAGAAAGGCCAAGGGTCGGTCAGTTGGCAAACACTATCAAGGCTGAAATAGAAAAACTCTTTGCGGAGAAAATGGCCTTACTTGGTGGTTCTTCGTCTGGGGCCACAGGGGCGACCACAATAGATCTGTCCCTTCCCGGCCGTTGTCCAGAGCCAGGCCGGTTGCATCCGGTGACCCAGATCATGACCGAGGTCTGCTCGATCTTTGAGGCCTTGGGTTTTTCTGTGGCCGAGGGTCCTGATGTTGAGCAGGATCACTATAATTTCGAGGCCCTGAATATCCCGGCGCACCATCCAGCCCGAGATATGCATGACACCTTCTATGTCAGCGAATCTATCCTCCTGCGTACCCACACCTCACCGATGCAGGCCCGGATCATGGAGAGCCAGCAGCCCCCGTTACGGGTTATTGCCCCAGGTAAGGTCTATCGCTGTGATTCTGATATTACCCACACCCCGATGTTTCATCAGGTGGAGGGATTTCTGGTTGATACCAAGGTCTCTTTTGCCGACCTGAAAGGGATTCTCACCGTTTTTACCCAAAAGATGTTTGATAAAGAACTGGCCCTGCGATTTCGCCCCAGTTTCTTCCCCTTTACTGAACCCAGCGCCGAGGTGGATATTGCCTGTGTTATCTGTGGCGGCTCCGGGTGCCGTGTCTGTAAACAGACGGGATGGCTGGAGATCTTAGGTGCCGGGATGATCGACCCCGAGGTCTTTAAAATGGTGGGGTATGACCCTGAGATCTATAGCGGTTTTGCCTTTGGTCTGGGTATCGAGCGGATTGCCATGCTCAAGTACGGCATTAACGATATCAGACTTTATTACGAAAACGATCTGCGTTTTCTTTCACAGTTTTAGGAGCCGTTACGTAAAATCTTGGCCTTTTATAACTATTTCGTTACGGCTCCTTATGCCGTTTTAGATATCTATGTAGCCATGTTATTTATTGACAACGGCTCAGTGAGTTTGGAAATGTCATGAAGTTCACCATCGACTGGTTAAATGAGTATGTAAATACCGACGGGATTACGCCGGTGGAGCTGGCCGATCACCTGACCATGCTTGGTCTTGAGGTGGATGCCGTAACTGAGCTTTTTCAGGAGCTGGCCCCCATTAAAACGGCACTGGTGCTTTCTGTTGATCGTCATCCTGACGCTGATACCTTGAGCCTGTGCCAGGTAGCTGTTGGTGCCGAGACCCTGCAAATTGTCTGCGGTGCGCCTAACGTCCGGCCTGGTCTGGCGGTAGCCATTGCCTTGCCGGGTACGACCCTGCCGGGTGGGGTGAAGATCAAGAAATCAAAGGTGCGGGGAATTGAATCCTGCGGTATGCTCTGTTCCGAGCGGGAACTGGGCTTGAGCACCAGCCACAGCGGGATCATGGAGCTGCCGGCGAACACCCCGCACGGCCAGTCCTTTATCCAGGCCCTCGGGCTGAACAATACCTTGGTTGAGGTCGATCTCACCCCTAACCGGCCCGACTGCGCCTCGGTCATCGGGCTTGCCCGCGAGATTGCCGGGGTCACCCGTCGGCCCTTGACCCTGCCCGTTGCCAATGTCGAGATCAAATCTTCCTGTCCTGACTTTTCTGTGGATATAGAATCCTCAGAACTCTGTCCTCGTTATAGTGCTCGCCTGGTTACCGGAGTCACCATTGCCCCATCTCCCTGGTGGCTGCGTAAACGTCTTTTATCCATAGGGCTGCGCCCGATCAATAATGTGGTTGATATCACCAACCTGGTGATGATGGAATATGGGCAACCCCTGCATGCCTTTGATTTTGATAAACTTGCTCATAAAAAGATCATGGTTCGTCATCCCCGAAGAGATGAACTGGATTTTACTACCCTTGATGGCGTGACCCGCAAGCTTGATTCCGATATGCTGATGATCTGTGATGGCACTCAACCCGTAGCGGTTGCGGGAATCATGGGCGGAATGAATTCTGAGGTCAGTGACGCCACCACGGCTATTCTGCTCGAAAGTGCCTGCTTTGATCCCATCTCGATTAGAAAGACGGCACGCAAGTTGAAATTGTCCTCCGAGGCCTCATACCGTTTTGAGCGTGGTGTTGATCCGGGTGGTTGTCTCCTGGCCATGGAACGGGCCGTCAGATTGCTCTGCGAGGTTGCTGGCGGTGAGGTTGCGCCCGGTGGCGCCGACAAATATGGTGGCCAGAGGCCATTGAAGACCCTTACCCTGAGGATCTCCCGCACTTCGGATATCCTTGGCATCCCTCTTGATTACGAAAAGATAGCCGACGCCTTGATCTCCATTGGTTTCCGTTGCAAAGAGAAGGATGCGGACACCCTCTGGGTAGGGGCGCCCTCCTTCCGGGTCGATATTGCCCGCGAGATTGATCTGATTGAAGAGGTTGCCCGCCTGGTTGGCTATAATAATATCCCTACCACCTTGCCCACAGTCCAGTTACGTTACCCTGAGCAGGAGCTAAGTCGAACCATCAGGGCAAAAATCGGGACCTTGCTCACGGGAATAGGCTATTACGAGGCGATCAATTACAGCTTTACCGCGGCCAAATATCTGCAATGGCTGGGGTTGGCTGAGGACGATCCGCGTTGCCGCTTTGTGCGTTTAGTCAATCCCTTGAGCGAAGAACAGTCGGTCATGCGTACCATGCTGTTGCCGGGACTCCTTGAAAATGTTGAGCGCAATATCAACTATCAGAAGAGTGCAATCAAACTCTTTGAGACCGGCAAAGTCTTCACCCCCACTGGTGACAATGAACAGCCCTTGGAAAAGAACCGTCTGGTCGGGGTGTTAAGCGGTAATCGTGGCGGTGCCTCTTCACCCTATCATAGTAAAGCGCAGGGGGTAGATTTTCTCGATGCCAAAGGCGCGGTTGAATATCTCCTCCGCGAATTGCGCTTGCTGGGAGTTGGGAGCTCGTCACCGCTTGGCTTCACTCTTGCTGATCCGGCCCGAATGGAACCTTTTGCCGATCCCACGCAAGTCTTGACTATACGCGCGGGAGAGGAGGACTTGGGGATCATGGCTCGGATTCTTCCTCACGTTCTCAGAAAATTTGGCATCAAACAGGATGTCTTCTTTTTTGATCTTGACCTTGATGCCCTCTGTCAATTGACATCTGTGGCTAAGAATTTTACTTCTCTTCCAGTTTTTCCGGCAGTTGGTCGTGATATTGCCATGCTGGTGCCTGAGCATGTGGCCGCCGGGGCCATGGTTGAGGCCGTGTTACAGGCCCGGGAGTCGCTCATTGAACAGTGCGAGATCTTTGATGTCTATCAAGGGGATTCGGTAACACGAGGTTACAAGAGTGTTGCCTTGTCGGTAACATATCGTTCGTTACAGAAAACGCTGACTGAAAAGAATGTAGAAAAAGTTCACGCCAAAATTGTCAACATGCTGGCTGTGAAATTTGAAGGAACCCTTAGAGAAGGATGATATGAATCAGGATAATCTTACCCGTAGGGAACTGGCCGAGGCCATAAATGAGAAGCTGGGTTATCCGCAGAACAGTTGCGCGGCCATGGTTGACGCCTTTCTTGAGCGGATGAAGGGCTCGCTTCTTGACGCGAATGCCATTAAAATCGTCCATTTTGGGACCTTTACGGTCCGGGATAAAAATCCCCGGCGGGGACGTAACCCGCGGACGGGCGAGGCCATTACCATTCAACCAAGACAGATGGTTACGTTTCGTCCCAGTAAAGGTCTAAGGGAGCAGATTAACGAATAAGATTCGCCAATTCATCCTTGAACATGGGGGCCAGGCTTGCAATGAAAGCGGAGATACCGGACAAGCTGTATTTTAAGATCGGTGAGGTAAGTAAGCTGGCCGGAGTTGCACCCCATGTCTTGCGCTATTGGGAGTCGGAATTTCCCAGTATCAGCCCTCAACGAGCCAACTCTCAGCAGCGTCTTTATCGTCGGGTGGATGTGGAGACTGTGCTGACCATTAAATCTCTTCTTCACGAGCAGGGATATACCATTGCCGGGGCCAGAAATCTTCTGGCAAGCGGCCAGGCGGTGATAACCAAGGCAGAGGCAGTTCCGACCCAGAATGCGGCGGGATGCCTGGAGCAGATAAAGGCTGAGCTGCGCGAGATGAGTGTCCTGTTACATGGCAAGGAAAAGAACTAAGCCTTTGGTCGGGAAGGGGAGCCCACCAACAATTCTCTGCTGTTATGTATATCGACCATTTGTGTTGAGAATGTGTTGAGAATGTTGACAGCAGAGAAAGCTCATGGTACAACCGTGATACATTTCGGGGCGTAGCGCAGTCTGGTAGCGCACTTGGCTGGGGGCCAAGTGGCCGGAGGTTCAAATCCTCTCGCCCCGACCATTTTTAAAGGGTTTAGCTTTTTTGTTGAATGTTGCGAGTGAGCAACATTGAGCCACATGAAGTTAAGTCCTTTTTTTTTATTCAATTGTAGAAAATAAAATCACGTTCTTTGGGCGTGGTGTCCGTGCTTCAACACCCCATCAATTTCCCTCTCATCACAATCTGTTCTCCTTGATATAGTCGGCAAGATGGGCTATTGACTGCAAAACCACCCGGCTGGTATTCTCCGAATCCATTCTGACCCCATATTCTTTCTGCACGGTTACGGCAATTTCAAGGGCATCAAGGGAGTCGATTCCTAATTTGGAATCAGGTCCGATTAAAGGGTCATCAGGGGCTATACTGTCAAGATTCACGTCGTGCAGGTTGCAGGTGGTACATATCAGTTCGAGAAGTTCGCGTTGTAGTTGATCCATGATGAAGAGCTTAGGGCATTGAGTGAAAGAAAAGGGTTATTGTCGGACTCCGGCAAGCTTCCAGGACAATAATGCGGTTACAATGAAAAAGAGAAAGAGTCGGCCCAGGTCATCGAGGATGGCGGATAAGGAATATCCTCGCAAGAGTAGATCATGGAAGGCCGTCAGTCCCCAATTGAGCGGCGAGATGATACTGAGTCGCTGCATTACAGGAGGCATGGCATAGACAGGGACCATCACCCCGCCAATAGCAGCGGCGGCCACAACCGATGTTGCCCCCAGGGTGGAGGCCTGCTCGTAGGAGTTGCAGGCCATGCCTAAGAAAATGCCAAAACCACAGGCGGCAAGGCTTGAGAACAGAGCGGTTATCAGGGTCGCGGTCAGATTCATGGAAATGGTAAAGGCCGGCAGTCCGATATAGGGGAAGAGAAAGGCGCCGATCAGGGCGATGAGCAGGAACTGGCAGAGGCAGACGCCAATATAGGCTGCTATTTTTCCGGCAAAAAGCACCAGCGGCGAGACGGGAAGGGCGCTCAGGCGGACCCAGATGCCGGAGCCGCGTTCCTGAAGGATTGATCCGGCAATGGGAATGGCTGTAAAAAACATCCCAAATAAGGCCCAGGCCGGCACATTTTGCTGCACTGGATTGTACAGGGATGTTTCGGTTTCTCGACTCTTGTCCTGATTTTCCGTAAGGGCGAGCAAGGGTTGCCTGAAAAGGGAAGGGAGTTTGCTCGAATTGAAGAGGGGGTCTTGCTGAGAAACGCCCGGGCCCGTTATTTCCTGTAGTACCCGGCCAAACATCGCAAGCTTTGCTTCCAGGGCAATTGTGGTTAAGGCCATCTGTAATTGCGCGGTAACGCTGGAGCGTAATCCGGCCATGACGCCGGGATCAACAAAAAATTGCAGGGAAGTGGCACTGAGAGCATCGGGGATCTCACGAGAGTCTCTCTTCCCGTTACCCGGTTGAAAAAGGCGTGCTGTTTCTTCCTGGAACCGCAAAGACGCCCCTTGGGGGATCACAATTCCGACCTGATAGTCACCGTTGGCAACGGCTGTCTGGATGGCTCCACCATCTTTTTGTACCTCATCCCAGACCACAAACTCCAGATTGGTTGTTTCTATCTGTTTCTGCAGTGACCTGCCAAGTTCTCCTTGATCCAAGTCGAGGAGAAGCACCTGGGTTTTTTTTTGGCCGGTCAGTTCCATGACATTTTCCTGGACCAGGGTAATCACCACCACCAGGATCGCAGGCATGAGAAACAGTACCAATAGGCCGGTTCTATCCCGCATAAGAAGCAGGAGTTCCTTGGCCGTGGCGGCAATAATCTTCAACATGGCCGGGAGAGCAGGGAACAGGATGATGGGGGATAATCCATGGAAATATTCATTATTGGTCGCGTAATCCCTTGCCGGTAAGATGGAGAAAGAGTTCTTCCAGATTGGACATCCCGCTTTGCTGGAGCAAGGTAGCGGGAATCCCCTCTTTTACTAATTGGCCGTTGTCGATGATTCCGATCCGGCTGCAGAGTTCCTGCGCCTCTTCCATGTAATGGGTGGTGTAGAGAATGGTAGTCCCGTGCTGGTTGAGAATCTTTAGTTGTTCATGGATCAGGTGTCTGGACTGGGCGTCAATACCCACGCACGGTTCATCGAGAACCAGGATCTGCGGATCATTCAACAGGCCTACCGCCAGATTTAAACGTCGTTTCATACCGGTGGAAAAAGTGGCCACCGGCTGGATCGCGTGTTCGGTAAGTCTGGAAAATTCAAGACATTGTTGGATCTTTTCCGCCAGGACCTTTCCCCTGATTCCGCAGATTTTTCCAAAAAAGGTCAGGTTTTCCCGAGCCGTGAGTTTGTCGTACAGGCCGATATTTTGCGGCACCAGTCCAATAATCTGCTTGATCTTATTTGATTTTTTCTGAAAGTCCATGTCCATGATCAGGGCGGCACCGCTATCAGACGGAAACAGACCGGTGAGAATGGAGATGGCCGTGGTTTTTCCGGCACCGTTTGGCCCCAGGAGGCCAAAGAATTCCCCTTGTTGCACATCAAGGTTGAAATCATTTAATGCTAATTGGGCCCCATACTTATAGCGCATGACTAATGACCTGGCGCAAATAGCGTGCATCGGCCTGTTTGGGCCTGTTTCAGATAATGGGGGGGAGTCGGGTTTCATGGATGTTGTCTGGCCCATTGTCTCAGCTCGGTGAAGACCTTTTCTTCTAAGGCGGCGCACCTGTTGATACACGCCGCCATGGCCGGGTAGCTGTCATCAGGATGGGCGCGTCCCTTGCAAACGCGGGCGGCTATAGCCGCAAATTCCCGCCAGGTGTCTCCGGCTGTGGTCAGGGATGCGGCGCAGTCATGCAAGAGGGGGGCCTGCATCACTTCCGCGCTTTCCTGAAGAAAGGCCGCGTACATAAATCGAAAGCCCCCACCCCCGGTGCCGATTTCTTCCTGCATGCGCACGACATGGCCCAGGTGCAGATCCGCCCTCTCCTGGCCCAATCGCTGCGGCCATCGAACCAGCCGATTGGCCAGAAATCGTATTCCTTTGACCCCGATCAGGGGAAAGGGGACGGTAAGCATCATCTTGCATACGGATTGAATTCCCTTGACGATGAGAGGCTTGTATTCCAGCCTTGCTGGTGTCTGGGTCAGATAATACATTTTTCCCTTGGGTGCAAGGGCGCCGGAGGCAAATCTGGCCCGTGCCAGATCATTGGCCGGGCAGCGGACGGGCTGGGGAAAAACCGGGTCGCTGATCAGGTATTCATCGCCTTCCTTTCCATAGACGACCAGATTGTGGGCATTGAAATGAAAGCGCAGCGCCCTTGGAAAGTAGGGCAGCCAGAACACCCCGGTCTGGAGCCCCACCGGGATACCGACGGCAAGGGCCTGATCCAGTTCCGCCATGGCTGCATCCTGGTTGCGAAATCTTTTCTCTACCATCTGAACGCCGCTAATGGCGCCGATCTGGCGGAGGATATGGCCGGCAGCGGCCCGGTAGGTGACAAGGGGCAGTCCGTTGATCCGGATAAAGGGCAGATAGCCGAAAAAAAGGCCGCCGCCCATGCCGAAGGCCATGGCCTCGGAGATGGGGATGCCCTGATGGGTCAGCAGGTTGGCGGCCACACCGCTTTCACAGTGGGCGGACTGGGTATGAGGAAAATCCGGCAAAAGGTTGTACTCCAGGCTATTCGTTATTGGTGAAGGTAGAGGGGAGGCCGGAGTCTGCCCTGAGTCAAATCATCAGGGAAGATCTTAAACAACTCTGCGTACTTCTTCAAGGTGTCGGCAGGTAGTCTGTGAAAAAAGAAGGGCATAAGGTGCAGGCAAACTCTCCAGCGCGGTTGACCGGTGTATTGGGCCAGAAGGCCGGTGTCCATCTGGTTGGCGGTCATGTAGTAGTGCAGACAGCTTGCCCGTCCGTCCGCTATTTTATCTTTGGATGCGGTAATGTTTTTTTCAATCTCCTGCCAGGCCTGGGCGTTGACGACATTTACCGGCTGCCAGACATCATCCGGTGTCAGTTCGTATTCGCCCTTGCTGTTGACTCCATAGCTGATAATCTTCAGGCCATTGGTGATGTTTTCGTCGGCAGGGTGATTGAGTGTTGTCATTGTTGATTTGTGGCAGGGGGTGACACCGATGGTGATAAAACCATAGGTGCTATGAGATTTTGGCACTCTTGAATGGTACGAACTTCTTTGAGCCATGTTGGTTAATCAAATCTGTCCCGTTTTTTTTTCAATCCCCGGCATCACTCTTCTCCGGGACGCTGATATGCCGGGAAAGCATCAGTGACTGAATGACCAGGAAAACCATGGTCATCCCCAGCATGCCGAAGAGTTTGAAGTTTACCCAGGTGTCGCGGTCAAAGTTGTACATCACGTAAAGATTGGCCCCGCCCATGATCAGGAAGAAGGCGACCCAGCTTAAGTTGAGTCGCCGCCAGATCTGGTTCGGCAGCTTGATCTGGGCGCTCATCAACCGCTCGACCACGGTCTTTTCCCCGATGAACTGGCTGCCCAGAAAGGCGGCGCCGAAAATCCAGTTGATGACGGTCGGCTTCCATTGGATGAACTGTTCGTTGTGCAGGTAGAGAGTCAGGCCGCCGAAGATCACCAGGATTGCCAGGGTGACCAGTTGCATGGTCGCCACCTTGCGGGTTTTCATCCAGGTGACGGCGACGTGCAGAAAGGTCGCAGCGATGGCGACAGCGGTCGCCACATAGATGTCGAACATCTTGTAGGCGATGAAAAAAAGCAGAATGGGCAGGAAATCGGTAAGGAGTTTCATAGGTTTTGAAAAGTAAGACCGAAAAGCAGTTTGCAGGAGTTCCGCGGGTCATGAGGTTCCTCACTGCTGCCATTGGAAAAATTAGGGGAGTGTCCCGAATGTACTTTTTCCTTATTGTTTGATGTTAAAAAAAGGAATGGTTGCGCCAGGAATCATTTGAGTGGGGAGCTTTCCGTCCCATTTCTCAGAGCGGATCAGTTCCACCAGATTTTGATTTTGGGCAAGCGCGTCCGCTTTGGCACGAATAGCCCCTGCTTCTGCATCACCGCGTAACTTAGTGGCCTGAGCTTCGGCTGTTGCCCGAGCCAAGGCGGAATCGGCTTCGGCCTGGGCCTTGGTCACCACGATTTTAGCTTCTACCCGTTCTTTTTCCAGATCTTGATTACGGGTTGCAACAGCTACTTCCGCGTTCATACGGGCGGAAATTGCGTTTTCGTATGCCTGTGAGAAATCAATATTTTCAACTTGGAGCGAATCAATTACTACCGGTCCCTTGATATTGTCGCGCAGTGCCTGGGATATATCGGCAATTAATTTGACACGGTTTTGCACGGCACTGACCGCATTAAACTGGCCAAAGACATTCTCCACCTGTGTCGGTGCTTGACGACTCATAACCCGGCTTTCCAGGCCACTGATATTACCATATTCCGTATAAACATTTGCCACTTGATCCGGTGGCACATGGTAAGAAATGGACACTCGCAGTTCTGCGGGTTGCTGATCCTTACTGTAGGCAGATAGCTTGTCAAACACCAAGGCTTGGTGCTGGATGGAAATTTTATTCACCGAGTCCATTATGGGTATTTTGAAGTGTAATCCAGGCTCGGCTATTTTGATAATGCGTCCATTTCGTAGCACAACTCCGCGTTCCTTGCTATCAACAGTGTACCATGTACCAAAAAAGATGCCGATACCAATAAGCAGAAAGAGTGAAGTGAAAATTACTTTTTTTTGAGAGATAGGTGCTGTTAGCATGATTGCAGGTGTCTGGAAAGAATGAAAAAGAGTTTTTAGATTTGGCCTTGTTGCAAAGCTCAATCTGTACTTGCCAAGAATACTTGAGGGTATATTCCCCGTTATCTGAGATTCAGTGTCCTGGGTTTCATCGGGAGCATGGTGCGAATCTGT
Organism: Desulfobulbaceae bacterium UBA2276; assembly: GCA_002347085.1. Classification (GTDB taxonomy): domain Bacteria; phylum Desulfobacterota; class Desulfobulbia; order Desulfobulbales; family Desulfocapsaceae; genus UBA2270. The sequence goes on from DDWW01000033.1 coordinate 15,808, forward strand.
AATAAGTTCTCCTTGCCCGACTCTTTCTTGAGTTTTTTGAATAGACCTCTTGATAGCAATATAGAGCAAATAAGGAATAGAAATAAAGGCTAAGAAGGCTAATGTTACATCAAAGCGCATTCCTTTTGATCTGGTGGCACCATAAAGCAATGCCATGATCCAAAATAACGCATTGCAAAACAAAAGCGTTTGCACAAGGAGAAACAATAATCTTTTTACCGCTTGTATTGAGGATTGCTCAGTCAACAGAAGTACCATGGAATAAATATGGATCCGGATTTACTCTGAACAGCTCCATAACGCTTAAAATGTAATACCAACCAGCAGTTTGCCCGAGTTCAGCGGGTCATTGGGTTCCTCGCTGCCGCCATTGGAGATATGATGGTAACGCAATTCAAACAGGAGATTGTAGCTCTGGGCCATTTCATATTCCATCCCGATACCGAACTGATAGTTACCGTTCAATTCCGCACCCATGCCGGGAACATCGGCAAAACTATACACCGGGCCGCCGCCGCCAAACAGATAGGGGTGGACCGCATTACTTGCGGTAAAGGTATAACAGGCGAGGAAGTTCATGCCAATCATGCTGGAAGTATCGGGACTGACCATAAAATGAAGGGGCAGCTCCACCAGGACGGAATGAAAGCCGCGATACCAGCCGGAGCCGATGTCATCAAAGATAAGATGCGAGTAGCGAGGGACAAGGTCAAGGGTTTCAACCCGTTGGGTGGTCTGCCCCCAGCCGGGGAAGCTCTGGCCATAACCGCCCAGCACTGCCCAGGTGTCTTTTGAGGTGTCAATGGGGGCAGAGGCAGCCGGCAAGGCAGTGCCTATTGCCAGAGAAAACACTAAAGGCATAAAGTAGGTATGTCTGTTAAAGAATTTTTTCTTCCACATAAATTGCTTTCTGTGCATAGTTTCCCCCTACCGTGTCGGCATGGAATCGATGATGTATTGGGCCACAATTTTTCCCATATCATCGACCAAGGTCTCATCGGTACCGCTATAGGAGGCACCGAAGGCGTTATTCCAACTGGACATTTTTTCGTCACGGACTACTTTTTGGGTGGCACTGTCGATGAGTTGAAGGTTCAATTCCAGCCCTGAACTGCCTGCCATAGGCCCTGCCCACATGCGGGCGGCGACCGGGACAATACGCAACTCGGTAATATCAGCCTTGATAATAAGTGTATTCCCAGCACCGGCTTGCCCTTCTGAGGCGGTAGTAATCTTCTTGAAACGATTTGCCATCTGCAAGGCCGTCATCATACTGTGCTGCAATTCTGAGACCGCCTTGGGTGAATCTTTGGCAATCTCTGGTTTGGCGGTGAAGGTGGAAAAAACAAGATTTTCATACTGCTTCTCCAGCTTTTTCACGGGAGACGCGGTCGTCTGATCGGCCTGATCAGTATTCTGTTCAACTTGCTTATTATCCTGCTTGACTGGCTCCGGTGCTTCTTTCTTTGGAGCATTATCCTGAGATGTCGAAACGCTTGCAGGTGGGGATGGGGCTTGAGGAGTGGGCTGTGCCGTTTGCTCTTTGATTTTTTGTTCTACCATGCTGAGGGTGTTCGTATCAGTATGGCCGGTTTCAGCAAGATTGTTTTCTTGCTGAAACTTCTTTATTGCCTTGAGAGTGCCTTTGCCCAGCTTGCCATCAGCTGCTCCCGGCTTGTAACCCAGGGTCGAGAGTTGTTGTTGCAGCTGGATGATTTCTTGTTTGGAGAGTTTTTTGATTTCGTTGCTGGTTGCCTTGGGAGCTGATGCCGATGTTTGAGTATCAAGCTCTGGCTTAACCTCGGTGTCGGACGGTGGAGGATTTGTCGCCGTGCATCCAGTTAAAATAACTACCAGGGAAAAAAGAAAAAAAGTTTTATAGAATTTGTTTGCCATTGTTTCTTCCTTTGTTAAGTTGCTTGCAGCATAGATTATACAAAATAGCGAGTGCAATGAGTTCAATTTGCTCATGAATAGTAGTCAATTTAACTGGTTATTCATCATACTGAATTGCAACCAATAGTCAATACGAAATGGTGGAAAAGATATGAATAACGCTGAGATGGCAAAAGTCCTGATTATCGGCTCCGGGATCGGCGGCTTGAGTATCGGCATTATTCTGGCCAAACTGGGGTTTGAGGTCACGGTGGTCGAAAAAAACAGGCAGCCTGGCGGGATGATGCGCAGCTTTGTGCGTCAGGGGGTGCATTGCAATGTCGGCCTGCATTATCTGGGGGCACTCGATGAGGGGCAGGTTCTGCGCCGCTGTTTTGATTATCTCGGCGTAACCAATGAGTTACCGCTCGTGCGGATGGGCGTGGACGGCCCCATTGATCGCTACCTGTTTACTGATAAGGGGTTGGGGGTTGAAGCCTTTGATGTCCCTGTTGGATTTGAGGCCTATGAGGCCAATTTGCGAGCTGCCTTTCCCGCTCAACACCAGCAGATTGATTTCTTGATGGCGATGCTGCGCCGCAGCGGGGGGCAGTTTGATCGGCTGGACTTTCTCTATACGGACAAACCAATGCAATCCTGGTTTGAACAGGCTGAACCGCTGGGGGCAATCTTTGACCGTATCGGTTGCAGCCCGGGGTTGCGGGCGGTCTTCGGCCTGCCTTCAGTGCTGATCGGTGTTCCGCCGGCAGTCTGTCCGCAATTTTATCATACCATGACCTTGGCCAGTTATCTCTTGTCAGCCTGGCGTCTGGCGGGCAATGGTGCGCACATGGCCGATGTCTGTACCCGGCG
>DDWW01000033.1:18588-20841 GCA_002347085.1 Desulfobulbaceae bacterium UBA2276
TGTGCGGGGTGTTACCCTGACATCGGGTGAGACTCTTGACGCTGATCTGGTCATCGGTGCCATCCATCCCAGGGAAATCGTGAGGATGCTCGAACCCGAGACCCTCAAACCCTCGTATCGCAGGCGCATTCAGGCCTTGACCGATACCCGAGGCATGGCGGCGGTTCATGCCCTGGTGCCGGCCGATCTCCATCCGGCCATCAACCATAATCTCTTTGTCATCCAGACCGATGCAACAGGCGATACGCGTGATCTGGTCTATGTGCAACTGCGCCCGAGTGAATATCCGGGTCATAACCTGCTCTCCTTGATCACTTCCGGTCATGACGCCCTGTGGGATCCTTGGCGTCATACCGTCAGCGGTCAGAGAGGTGAAGAATACCGGCAGACCAAAAAGGACTTTGCGCACCGACTGATTGCCCAGGCGGAAAAACATATTGGCCCCCTCAGCGGTGTGCGTCTGCTGGATGTCTCCACACCATTGACCATCAGGGATTGGGTCAACAGCCCGAATGGCTCGGCGTATGGGGTTATGCGTTCGACCCAGCAACTATCATCCGCCATTTTAAACCGCACGTCGTTGGGGGGGCTGTTCCTGGCCGGCCAGAGTGTCATGGCCCCTGGCATTCTGGGCACTATCATTGGTTCGCTGGCAACGGTGCAGTTTATTGTCGGTCCGGAACGGTTCAGGCGGGAGGTAAGGATTTAGGTGGTGTTGCTAAGCAAACAAAATTTTTCTTATTTGCTTAGTTTACGGCCTCTTCTGCCGTTTGCATTGTCCTGATGTTATACTCTTTTGTTTCCACTGACTTAGCGATTCTGCGTTTTTTACAGGCCAGAGTTGAGGTCTGGATTTTTTTGGTCGTCAAAGTCTCTTCTGCTTGGTATGTTTCCGCTGCTCTTTTTCCTGTATTGGCCGATTGCGCTTGTGCTGATATCCCCTTTGTGTTCTAGATTGTGTTTATGGTGAATATTCTTCTTATCAATCCCCCGAATTGCGGGCGCAGTATTCCGGAAGAGCGTTATGGAATATCGTCGCTCAAACAGATTTTTCGTGGTGAACCTCTGGCCCTGGAAGAGCTGGCAGGGAACCTGCTGGAACATACAGTGCGTATCCTTGATCTGAAGGCCGATCCGGATGGTCTGGACCGCGAATTGCTTGAATTCAAGCCCGATGTGGTCGGTATTACCGGGGTGACCTGTGAGGCCAACACCATGTTGCAGATTTGTGCCGGAGTTAAGGACTCCTGCTCGGCAATCGTGGTGGTAGGTGGAATTCACGCCAGCAATGACCCTGGTTTTTTTAATCACCCGACGGTTGATTATATCGTGGTGGGGGTTGGCAAAAAGGTCTTTGCCGAGCTTGTTTACGCCCTGGAGCACGGCAATGACACAAATAATCTGCCCGGGGTGATTCCGACAAGGCCGGGCAGGCATGTTGAACGGCCGTCCCTGCGTAACCGTGTTGATGATCTGGTTGCGGAGCGTCCTCCTGCGTATGGGCTTGTCAGCCGCTACCGTTCCCATTATATTCTCGAAAAACTGGGCATCAATATGGGCTTTGTCGCCTCGGCCTACGGCTGCCCGCACCGATGTCTTTTTTGTTCCATCCAGGGCCAGACCGGCGGCGGCTATCTGACAAAATCCATTGAGACGGTTATCCGGGATATCGGCTTACTGTCTGATATCCCGATTATCAGGCTGGTTGATGCCAACACCTTTGGCGATATCGAGCGGGCGACAGCCTTGGGCCGTGCCTTGCTGGCGTCGGAACTGGGCAAACAGTATCTGGCCGATATCCGCTCCGATACGGTTGTCCGCCACCCGGAAATGCTGCGGCAATGGAAAGAGGCTGGACTGCGGGCGGTGATTATTGGTTTTGAAGAGATTGATGATGCCAGCCTGACGGCCATGAACAAGGCCAATCAGGCATCCATGAATGCGGAGGCTATTTCTATCCTGAATGACCTGGGAATCACTATAGTCGGTGACTTTATTATCTCGCCCGACTATGATGAACATGATTTTGACCATCTGGAGGCCTATCTCGGAGCCAGGCGGATTGATCTGCCCATGATCACCGTCATGACCCCTTTACCAGGGACTCCCTTGTATAAAAAAGAGGCTTCCCGAATCATCAACCATAACCTTGATTATTACACCCTGACCAATGCCGTTACCGCAACCAACCTTGGCGAACAACGGTTCTACACCCGCTATGCCGCACTTCTTGCCAACAGCCATCAAAATGCC
>DDWW01000062.1 GCA_002347085.1 Desulfobulbaceae bacterium UBA2276
CGGGTGTACGCAACTTGTTCATGATATCTGCGAAAGGGGTGTGGGTGGCCGTTGGTTTCTTTTCTGTATCTGGGTTTTGAGTGGACAGCCATTCGGCGTCCAGGGAGCGGGAGTGCTCGTTGTCATGGCAGTAGATACACAACAGCTCCCAGTTGCTGCCGTCGGGCGGATTGTTCCTGAAATTATGGTCTTTGTGATGAACTGTCAGCTCTCGCAGTTTTTTGCCGGAAAAATCACGGCCACATTTTCCACAGACCCACGGGAGGATCTTCAGCGCTTGATCTCGGTACTCTAATTTTTTCATTCTCTTTTTTTCCTCAGCAGGGCCAGGAAAATATTACAAAAATGGATGTACTTGTTTTTGGTAGAAAATTAAACTGCTGTGAAAAAATATCTTCTACTCACTTCCCCCAACGGCAACATATCTTCTCTATCGCTTCGCTATAGTCGCGAGTTCACGAGCACCGAAGGGCTTGACATGATGCCGGCTGCAATCTCTGCTACTTGGGGAGGTTTATCTTACCAGGGGTAATATCATGTTTCCTTATGAGAAATGAAGAGGTTGTGCCAGGGCAAATTTCATGAAAAACAAAAAAAGCGGTTAGAGCCATTTGGCTCTAACCGCTTGAATTCGCAGTGGCTGGGGGACGAGGGCTCGAACCTCGATAAGCGGAGTCAGAGTCCGCTGTCTTACCATTAGACCATCCCCCAGCAGATGATACGATGATAGTAGGATGAAGCTTGTTTATTTAGAAAATCTCTGTCCTCCTGTCAAGGAAAAAGAGGAGTAGTGGTAGAAATTACGGGAGATAGTGTGGCGCGTGGTGATCAGGAAAGTATCACGCCCGCATAGCCCACCACCTGGTCGGTGTCACCGCTGACCACTCCTGAATCGGCATAGCGCACTACTTCGGTCTTGGTCGCGCCCAGAGCCAGGGCTGCAATAAGGGCGATGGTCACCGGCATGATGCCACACATGGAGATGTTGTGGTCAAGGACGGCGCGGTAGAGGGTGGCCGGATCCATATCACTCAGTTTTTTCAGGACATAATGGTCTTTTTTGTCAGCCACGGCCCGTGGTTCGTAATGGGTCATATCGCTGGAGGCGACAATCAGGATCTCTTTGCCGGCACCCTCGATAACCTTGGCCAGAGCCATGCCTACCACCTCGCACAGGGGGAAGGAGATATGGGATATAACCAAAGGGACGATGGACAGTTTTTTTTGTCTTGCCTGCAGAAAAGGTACCTGTACCTCAAGGGAGTGTTCAAAACGATGGGCCGTTTCATCGACGGTTATGGCTGGACAAAGCTCACACAGGGCGTTGGCGATGGAAATATCAATGGGTACCAGGCCATGAGGCATCTGCCAAGGGATCGTGGAGAGCGCGATTGGTGCCCCCTGGCCATGGTGATTGGGGCCCAGAATGATGACGGTCTCCGGGATGTGTACCCTTGCTATGGTCTCGCCTGCTACCATGCCTGAGTAAACATAGCCGGCATGCGGCGAAACAACAGCATGGGCTTTTTGGGGGTGAAGTACAGACGGGGACATTTCCTGGATATCTCGGGCCAGAATTTCCGGATCTCCAGGATAGAAACGGTTTGCTACTGCCGGTCTTCGGATTGCGGTCACCATGATGTCATCCCAATTTTAAGAAGGTTGAAGACTAAAGGGAGAAGGCAGGTGAACGGACGGCAGGGCTGAAGCCCTTTCATCTGTTTACAGTCTTTTTCTTTCAGCCTTACAAATAAAATCAGCCTCTCTTTGCTTCCCAGGTTGTGGTGTTGGCACTATCTTTCAGCTCGATTCCCATCGCCAGTAACTGATCACGGATGCTGTCGCCGCGTGCCCAGTCTTTTGCCGCTCGCGCGTCTTTGCGTTCCTGAATCAGTTGCAGGATCTCCTGTTCACTGATAGCAAGCCCTTCGAGTATTGTTGTTTTCTTTTGGCCCAGATATTCCTTGGCCTCTTCCCGCAATAATCCCATAATCCCTGCTAATTTCCTGATCAGGCCCCCGGTTTCTTTCAGGAGCTTGAAGTCGCTCGGATGCGGATTTGCGGGTAATTGTTGGATCATCTTGTTGATGATCCGGGCTGCATCAAAGAGGACGCCTAAGCCTTGGGCCGTGTTGAAGTCATCATCCATGCCCTTCTGGAAGCGTTCTTCCAGGGTGTGTAATTTGTCACTATCTTTGGCCGAGGCAATGACTGCCCCCTCTTTGCTAAGCACATCATCGCTCAGGTTGTCGATGGCAGCCATACAGCCATAAAGCCGGTCAAGACCTGCCATGGCGTCCTGCATGGCGGCTTCGGAAAAATCCAGGGGATTGCGGTAGTGGGTGGAGAAGATGAAGAGGCGCAAGACCTCGGGATGGTAGTGTTCCAGGATCTCACGGATGGTGAGGAAGTTGCCCAGCGACTTTGACATCTTTTCATCGCGGATGGTGACAAAGCCATGATGGATCCAACTGTTGACCACTTGCTTGCCGCTTGCCCCTTCACTTTGGGCCACCTCGTTTTCGTGATGCGGGAAGATAAGATCCTGGCCCCCGCCATGGATATCAAAGCTGTCTCCCAGATATTTGCGACTCATGGCCGAGCATTCGATGTGCCAGCCCGGACGGCCTGGCCCCCAGGGGCTGTCCCAGGTTGGCTCGCCTGGTTTGGAGCCTTTCCACAGGACAAAGTCCATGGGGTTGGTCTTGTTCTCGTTGATAGCGATGCGGGCCCCGGCCTGCATGTCGGCAAGGTTGCGGCCCGAGAGCTTGCCGTACTCGGGAAATCCATTCACCGAAAAATAGACATCGGTGCCTGATTGATAGGCGAGTCCTTTTGCGATCAACTCTTCGATCAGGTCAATCATCTCCTGGATATGCTCGGTGGCGCGAGGTTCCAGGGTGGGGCGCTCAATGCCCAGCCGGTCCATATCCACATAAAATTCATCGATAAAACGGCCGGCCAGGGCCTCGGTGCTTACGCCCTGCTCGGCGGCCCGGGTGATGATCTTGTCGTCAATGTCGGTGAAATTACGGATATAGGTGACACTATATCCCCGATAGCGCAGATAACGGACGATCATGTCAAAGGCCAGGGCCGAACGGGCATGTCCGATATGGCAATAGTCATAGGCGGTAATGCCGCAGACATAGAGTTTGATATGACCGCTCGCCAGTGGGTCGAGGGGCTCTTTTCTGCGGTTCAAGGTGTTGTATGTTTGTATGGGCATGAGTGGCGAAAGGTATTTAGGGAGCCTTTATAGCTTGATATATGGCCATGATTTCAGTAGGAATGACATGGCCATGAAGTGCTTGCGACATATTTTTTTTATGAAGAAATCTCCGATTAGTATCAATTAGTATTAAATGGAGCATTATTCTCAACATAACTCTCTAACTCTAACTTTATAACTCTATTAGTGGGAAAAGACAAGAATGAGCAAGAAAAATGAAATGTCTGCGGCCCCAGGTCAAATGTTCCTGGCCTGGTTGCAGCCCCAGGTGCTGGCGCTTTTTTTTCTTGGTTTCTCCGCCGGTATTCCCATTCTCCTTATTTTTTCTACCCTCTCGGTCTGGTTGCGTGAGGCGGGTATTGACCGGGAGGCAGTTACTTTTTTCAGTTGGGCCGCCCTCGGCTATTCGTTCAAGTTCATCTGGGCCCCACTCATTGACAAGATGCCCCTGCCCCTGCTCACAAGCCTGCTGGGCCGGCGGCGTTCCTGGCTGCTGGTGGCTCAGGTGTCAGTTATGGCGGCCATTGTCTGGATGGCCTGTATCGATCCGGTTTCAGGCGAAAAGAGTATGGTCATGATGGCCTTAGCCGCCGTTTTGCTGGGATTTTCCTCGGCCACCCAGGATATTGTCATTGATGCCTATCGCATCGAATGTATCGGCACGGAGCTGCAGGCCTTGCTTGCCTCCAGTTATGTGGCCGGCTATCGGATCGGGATGCTGGTGGCCGGAGCCGGATCGCTCTATCTGGCCACCCTGTTTGGAACGACGCGGGAGGCGTATCGTTTTGAGGCCTGGCAGCTGACCTATCTGGTCATGGCCGCAACCATGTCGATCGGGGTGCTGACCACCCTGTGCATTGGGGAACCTGAGAGAAATGACAGTGCCAGCCGGCATCATTCTTCGTTGCAACACTACCTGCGCTTTTTGTCCCTGTTTTTGCTGGTAGCGGCCTCATTTGGCGGGAGCTTTTTTTTCAGCGGCTCACTGGCTGTCATCGTCAAGGAGGGGGTGAGTCAAGGAGCTGATGCCCATGCTGAATTGATTGGGTTTGTGGTGGAGGCCTGCCGACTGATTATGGCCTTGGGGATTGCGGCGGCAGTTGCGAAGAGTGCGGTTCTGCTTGGACTGGCCGATCAGAAGCTGGTGCGTGATACCTATGTCGCACCGGTGCGGGATTTTTTTGACCGATATGATGTCAAGACCGCAATTCTGCTCCTGACCTTAGTCGGCTTTTACCGGATCTCTGATATTGTCCTCGGGGTGGTGTCCAACGTCTTTTATCTTGATATGGGGTTCAGCAAGAATGTGATTGCCACGGTTACCAAGAGCTTTGGTCTGGGGATGACCCTGATTGGCGGTTTCCTGGGCGGTGTGCTGACCGTGCGTTTCGGGGTTTATGTTATTTTGTTTGCCGGGGCCTTGCTGGCCGCCGCCACCAACTTGCTGTTTATGCTTCTCGCTCGCGGCGGTGCCGATTTGACCTTGCTGACCGTGGTCATTGGTGCTGACAATCTGTGCACCGGGCTTGCCAGTACCGCCTTTATTGCCTTTCTCTCCAGCCTGACCAATATCTCGTTCACCGCCGTTCAGTATGCCCTGTTCAGCTCGCTTATGACCCTGTTTCCCAAACTCATTGGCGGCTATTCGGGGACGGTAGTTGCCTCCTGGGGGTATGAATCCTTTTTCTTCATGACCGCGCTGATGGGGCTTCCGGTACTGCTCTTGGTGTGGCTGGCCCGTGGGATTATCAAGTCTAAACCGTCGTAAATAAATAACTTGGACTTTTTTTGCTTCAAGAACGGCATAAGGGGCCGTAGATGAGAAGAACAAAAAATCCTTGCCCTTCTCATAACGGCCCCTAAACCGAAGATCGATTCATAAATTCGATGAGCTTGCGGTGGCCTGCCGGAAAGGCAAAATCGGCAAGCTCGGTAAAGGGTACCCACCTGTATCTCTGGGCGGCGGTGAGTAAGGGGATTGGCTGTTCTGCGGCATCGTGGAGGTCAAGGGAGCAGTAAAAGCAGTGGAGAATCACCTTGTAGCGGGTGTAATGGTGGATGGTGGTGGTTATTTTTTCATTCACCCGCACGACAAATCCGGTCTCTTCAAAAAACTCGCGGACAACCGCCTCTTCAGGTCTTTCTTCCGGTTTGAGCCTGCCGCCCGGGAATTCCCAGAGACCGCCCCAGACATCATCGGCCAGCCGTTGCTGGATCAAGAGCCGGCCATTACCTTGGGGATGGGTCAGAATGCCGGTTGCCATTTCGATGGTGAGTTGCGCCTTGCCCTTTTGCGGGATTGGGCGTTCAGCGATCAGGCCATCCCGGTGAGCGCTGCAGAATGCAATCAAGGGGCATTGGGGGCAGGCCGGATTCTTTGGGGTGCAGATCAGGGCGCCCAGTTCCATTAAGCCCTGATTGAAGGAGCGGGCCTGGTCCTGAGGGAGCAATTCTGCCGCCTTCCGCCAGAGCAATTTCCGGGCCTGCGCCAGAGGGATGTCGATATTGAACAGCCGTGCAAAGAGCCTGCCGATATTGGCATCCACCAGGGGAGCCGGGAGATTGTAGCCAATAGAGGCGATGGCGCCTGCGGTGTACGGGCCGATACCCGGCAGGGCCAGCAGGGAGATTTGGTCGTTGGGGATGATCCCGTCATGATTGTTGACAATGATCTGGGCGCATTTCAGGATATTTCTGGCCCGGCTGTAATAGCCAAGTCCTTCCCAGCACTTGAGTACCGTGTCTTCCGAGCCTGCCGCCAGGGAGTGGATGTCCGGGAATTGGTGGAGCCAGCGGTCGAAGTAGAGCGTGACCCTTTCCATCTGGGTCTGTTGCAGCATGATCTCTGAAATCCAGATCTGATAGGGGATGTACTCCTTGCGCCAGGGCAAGGGCCGTTGCTCGGCGTGAAACCAGGTGATCAGGGCGTGCTGGAACGGGGAAAGAGAAGCGGGTATTCTCTTCATGAAAAGTCTGTTTGGATATTCATCAAAAAGTGGCATCCTCTTTGGCGGGGAATCGAAAAGGCGCCTGTCCGGTCTTCCGGCGCATCCAGTTCAGGGCGTGCTGCAGAGAGGGACGGTGGATCAGCGTGTTCAGCATCTTTTTTCTGCCGGGGACATCAAGGAGCGATATGCCGATCAGAATGGTGAGGACGCCCTGTCCGGGGAGGAACAGCATCAAGAATCCCGCAAGACAGAGGAGGGAGCCCAGGACGTTTCTGATGATCTTGATACACAGGGCGACAGCGGGATGGCGCTTATGTCTCTGTTCTACTATCGTGGCATGGACGAGGAAATAATCGGCCGAGGCCCTGGATACCAGAAAGGGGATGAGCAGCAGACTGACCAGAAAGGTTATCACCGAAAGCAGGCCCAATCCTTGAAACAAGGTTGAATATGATATGGGGAGGTCGGTCATGGTCTTGCCCACGCGAGAGGGTGGAGTCCAATAGTCACTTGATTGCCAGGGGTCTCGGTTCCACTGATCTCGGTTTTTTCCTGGAGGGTGAGCCGGCCAGAATCGATGCCAAGATCGGACGTGCAAAAGTCATACACCTGCAAGGCCCTTTCCTGGGCCAGATCGTGGAGCATGGCATCGGTAACCGTCACCGGCTCCGGGGCAAGGGAGAGTGGCTGGGGTTCCTGAACAGGGAGATCCTGTTCGATGATCTTCCCCGGAGCCGGGGGCTGTGGTGGTGATTGTTTTGCCTTTTGCTGTTTCTGTTGTTGCCTGGTTTGCCATTCCTTGAGACGTTGCTCGTTTTTTATCGCCACCCGATCTCTCTCTTTTTCTTCCAGGATCTGTAAAATCGCCGCCTGGTCATGAATCGGATCGGCCATACCCGTGAGGGTGAGACCCAGATGGGGGCGAGCGGCAAGCAGGGTTGCATAATGTTGCAGGGTCTCCTGGTTGTCGATGGTTCCATCCATAACACTTTTTCCGGTCGGGAAAGGCAGAGAATGCTTGTCCTGGAGATTGGCAAATTCCGCCCCGGTCATGAGCAACGGCGCCACGCCCGCCTTGACCATCAGGGTCTTGAATGTGGTGATAGTCTGCTTGAGCAGGGGCTGGGTATTGTTTGTCAACGGGAGCAGCAGTTTGAGCTGATCCGCTCTGTCTGTAAGCAGGGCCAGAGGCAGGGCGGTGTCTGATTGCAATGATCCAGGCCGGAGCCCCGTAAAAAGAAAGGCTGCCTCGCCTTGCCTGGTGTCGCCAGACTGGTCGCAGCTATAGACAAGATCAAAGCTGCCGGATTTGGGGTCGAGATCAAGAAGCGGGGTGATCTGTGGCGCAAGCGGTGCGAGCGTAAATCCCTTGAGCTCGAGTTTGGAGGTGAAATCCCCCTGCTTGCCGAGAAAAGATCCAGAGCCGGTAAGGGTAAAGGGGGCCGTCGCGGCGATTCCGCTCAGGTCAAGCCGCGCCTCCGCACCATCCTGTCCCGCTATATTGCTGATGGCTCCTTTCACCTGATTGATTTCCTGCGACCAAGGGGGAGTCAGACGCAGGTCTTCATGGGTGATGGTCCCGTTGTCAAAGCTGATTTTTTGGATGACCGGCAGGGCAGTATTGACGCCATCGTGTTGAGGATCCTTGCCTTGTGGACTTACAGGCTTGGACGCTGCGAGCAGATGGCGCAGAAAGGCAGAGATCTGGGACATGGGCCCGGGGCTGTCTTCTTCCTGTCGCCAGGTAAGCTTGGGGGCATCCAGAAGCAGTTCGTTTATGCCGACCCGCAGCGGCTTGGTCTTGATCGTGATACCATGTATCTCGGCCTTGTTGAGGGAGAGCCCGGAACCTTTTTCGCTTGCTTTAATCAGGGTCGCTTCAAGTTGTACGTTCCCGGTAAAACCGGCCTCTGGATAGCGGTATTCCCCTTGACCATGCACGATGGCATCACCTTGTTGAAACAGGGGTGCGTCAGGAAACCAAGGGGCGACCTGCCGGGCATTGATGGCGGAAAAATCCAGGGAGAGCAAGGCTCGCATCGGGAAAACCGTGACCAAACCTTGCGTCTTGAGCGTCCCGGTCTGGTTGACCGTGGCCGCCAGTTCAAAGCTATTCTGAGTCTCCGGCGTTCCTGCCCTTGCTGTCAGGTTGCGGGCCTTGACCCGCAGTTCGGCCATTTCCAAGGGTTGGGCCTTTTCCTTGCGGGGATGGAAGAGAGCTTTTCCCGTAAAGTCAACCCCTTGAATAAAGAGCGGTTTCTTGCCGGCACCCAGATTCTGAAGGAATTGCGGAAGCCTGTCCTGGCGCAGGTTGAGCTCGCCGCCGTCAACGGAGATGGTGCCCAGATCAAGGTCATCTTCCCTGAATTTCAGGCCTTTGACCCGCACGCTCTGGGCCAAGAACCAGGCCTCTTTTTGATCCCGCAGGGTCAGGTCATGCAGCTCGGTGGTGGCATCAATCAAGGTTGCCATCCCTGAATTTCGGGTAGTGGGGTCAAAGGTGAAATGTCCGCGCAGGCTGGCAGTCCCGGACATATTTTTTGCCTGGTTCGGATCAAGGAAGGCTATGAGGGGTGCGGCCTCGATAGTATTCAGGGCCAATATCCCGCTGGGTATTCCACGACTGTTAAAACCTCCTTGCCAGTTTATAGACGAATCAACGGCCTTGGTGGCATCGACGCCACTGGCGGCCTTGGTACTATTTTCCCGCTTGCCGCTCAGGATGAATTCTCCTTTATCCTGTCCCGGCTTCGGGTCGGTGCTGAAATTTTTGACAACAAGCTGGATATCTGTCCATGGCGCTGCACCATTTTTTTCTGTTCGCTCTTTATCTGAGAATTGCAGCACTCCTTTTTCGATGGTGAGTGAGTCAATATCTATACGGTGTCGTGATTGTTCTTTTGCAGTATCCTCAGTTTTGGCATCCCTTGCAAAAAGTAGGGCCATATCCGCCGAAAAACGGGCAGGATCGACCGAAATATGTGGTTGCAGGAGGTGTAACTTGCTGACGCGCAGGCCACCGCTAAGTGGTTGCAGGCTGCCATTAACCTGCATGGAGGGCGCGGCCAAGGTCATGGTCTGTTCGGTGTTGGCAAGCTCGATCTCGGTAGTCGCCAGCTGAAAATCAGCAGTCAGGTGGCCGCCTTTGTTACCTTTGGGGATAAAGGTCAGTTGGATCTTCCCCGTGCCTTTTCCCTTGCCGAGAATCAGAGGCAGGGTCTTCGGCAGGTAGGCAAAATAGAGGGGCAGATCAAGATTTTCGACATTGCAGGCGAGATTGGTTGGCTTCTCTTGAGGGCTGGTATTGCTTGGCAGGGCTGCCTCACCGGTAAGCTCCAGCGGGCTGCCGTTGATGATTGCGGAAAAGTGGGGCCGGATATATTCCTTGGCCTCAAAGGAGAAGTTGGAGAGGGTGGGCAGATCGAGCTTGATCTGTTCGATGCGGTGCTTTTTACCGGTCAGGCGGTCGTCAAAGAGAATTGTGCTGTCGCTGACCTTGATATTATTCAGCGAAAAGAGCAGGGGGAGACGGGACAGGGCAAGTGATTCGGTTGTATCCGACCTGGAGGTCTGTTGAGAAGTTGAAGACGGCAGGTTGTACGAGTTGTCCTGATTGCGGATGAGCGATAAGGTAAGGCCTTGAATCTCTAAAAGGTTGCAGGCCAGGCTATCACGAAGCAAGGTGATCAGGTTTACGTCCATGAGGAGATGATCAATATGCAGGAGTGAGGCCTTTGGTGATGCGTCCTGGTTGCCGCCTCCTGCACTTTCGGTGGTGAGAGTAGAAATATCGCTCAGTTGCAGACGCAGGGTGAAGGGGTTGAAACGGCTCTCGCTCGCAGTCAGGCCGACATGAGCGATTTGTTGCAGAGAATCAGAAAGGTATCCAAGGAGCAGTGATGGAGCGAGGAAAAAACCACCGACAGTATATGTTGTTATCAGAACAATCGGAAGAGCGAACAGGAGAAGCCATGGTCTTGTTTTTTTTGAAATAACGACCGGTTTTATGTCCGCTTTTTTAGGCACTGGCCGCAACCTTGACTTGCGGGGCTTGTTTGGCCGTGGGGATGGAGTGGCGGGCTCAGGATTGATGGAGATGGTGCCAAAACGATCAGACATGATTGGTTTATGTACCGATGATGATAACGATGATGGTAAGCCGTCGTGCAGGGACGCGAAGACTCTGGAAATAATTACTCTGTTTTACTCTCATTAACGGCCCCTTGTATGATAGTCGGCAGATGTAGCCTGCCCAGACGCCACGTCAGAAAACAGCAGAACAGATTGCTGTTTTCTGGAC
>DDWW01000044.1 GCA_002347085.1 Desulfobulbaceae bacterium UBA2276
CCATGAGCCGGGCGGTGGGCTGGTCTGCCCATATCCTGGAGCAGTGGCGCAACAACCGATTGATTCGGCCCAGCGCCAATTATGTCGGACCGACCTTGCAACAATATGTCTCCATTGAAACCAGGATTCCATAAGGTGGGAGTTTGTTGTTAAGGCCAATTTGCCTTCAAGCCGGCACCTTCGTCGGCTGCACTGCGCGGCTTCTTGCCGTACTGCCGGTACGGCTTTGTTGCTGCTCGCTTGCCTTCTCGGTGTCTGCCACATCCGGCATATCTCCACAAGGAGGAAAGAACAATGCGTAATCTCCTGGCAGGTCTCATCCTCTTGCTGATAAGCTCCTGTACGGTGGGGCCGGATTATGTCCGACCTCCCATTGAGTCCCCGGAACAATGGAATATTGAGTATAAGGCGGTCAGTGATCTGGCCAATATTCAGTGGTGGCGGCAGTTTGGTGATCCGGTCCTCGATGAACTGATTGTTAGCGCGGTACGGGGTAATCTCGATCTTCGTTTGGCTGCGGCGCGGGTGGATCAGTATCTGGGGCTGCTGGAGACCAGTCGTTCCCAGTATTTTCCGCAACTCGGGGCCGGGGCCTCGGCTGGCAGCGACCGCAGTAATGGTCAGACCATGGATCGGTATCAGGCCGCGCTCAACGTTAATTGGGAGCTTGATCTCTGGGGCCGCGTGCGGCGGAGTTCCGAGGCGGCTCAGGCCCAGATTACCGGCAGTGAGGCCGGTCGGCGGGCGGTGGTCATGACGGTGGTCAGCAGTGTGGCCAGCAATTATATTATCCTGCGGGGTCTGGAGCAGCAGCTTGAAATTGCCCATGAGACCGAAAAATCCTACGGAGAGAGTCTTAAACTCTTTCAGGTGCGCTTTAAGCATGGTGTGATCTCCCAGCTTGAACTCTCTCAGGTTGAATCCCAGTATGAGGCGGCGCGTCAGGCCGTGCCGAATTATGAGTCGCTGATTCGTCAGCAGGAAAATCTGCTCTCCTTGCTCTTGGGTCGTGCGCCCGGACCGATTCCGCGTGGCAAGAGCCTGGGGGAGTTGACAAACCCTGGCATTCCTGAGGGCTTGCCCTCCCAGTTGCTGACGAGGCGGCCTGATATCATCCAGGCCGAACAGGCTTTGGTGGCCGCGAATGCCGGGATTGGGGTGGCGGAGGCGGCATATTTCCCTCAAATTTCCCTCACGGGACTTTTGGGCAGCGCCAGCAACGACCTTGGTAACTTATTGGGAGCAGGCACCGAGATCTGGTCGGTGGCAGGCGGTGCGACGGCCCCCCTCCTGAATTTCGGGGCCATATCCGGTCAGGTTAAACAGGCGGAGGCCTTGCAACAGCAGGCGATGTTTGCCTATCAGCAGACGGTGTTGGCCGGTTTTAAAGAGGTTGATGATGTACTGATTCAAATTACGAAAGGGAACGAGGAGCTTGCGGCAGGGCAGCGCCAGGTCAATGCCTTGGCGGAATATGCCCGTTTGGCCCGTTTACAGTTTGAGGCCGGAACCGCCAGCTACCTGCCGGTGCTGGATGCGGATCGTTCGCTTTTTGTAAATAAACTGGCCCAGACCCAGCTTCAGTTTACGGTGTTGGTGGCCACTGTCAAGGCCTACAAGGCCATGGGTGGGGGCTGGATCACAGAGGCCGAGAAGTTGGGGGACAGGTAAACAGGGGACGGAAGATGAGACTTGTAAGACTCACCGTGATAAGTCCCATCAGTCCTCTTTTCGAGGAGATACATCCAGTCCAGATGAACGGGATAAGTGCCTTTATCAGATTATTTTCTTGCAAAAAGACAAGAAAATAATCTGTAAGGCACTAAAAATACAACCAGCACGAGGTGGAGAATGACTGAAGCCCTATTGCAAGCGCCCAAACGTCTGTATCGTACGGCCCTGGCCGCACTCTCTCCGCAACCACACAGCCTGAACATGATCGGCTTTGGTTTTGACGGCACCGCCTGTTTCCGCAAGGGCACTGCCATTGCCCCGGATGCCATTCGGCTGGTGGCCTCGGATATCGAGAGTTATTCGCCCTATCTGGATCTTGATCTGGAGGAGACAGCGCCCTTTTATGATCTGGGGAACCTGATTGTCCAGCAGAGTGGCGATCCGCACCAGGATTATCTGGCGGCGCACGCCAGGTTCACCGACCTTACCGCCGGGCTTGATTTTGCCGGCAGCGGGATTAAATTCCTGACCTTGGGCGGCGAACACTCCATCTCTTACTCCTTCATCGCCAAATACCTTCAGGCCTTTCCCGATCTGGTGCTGCTCCATCTCGATGCCCATGCCGATCTGCGCGATGGCTATCAGGGCTATCACTATTCCCACGCCTCGGTCATCAGAAGGTGTCTGGATCATTTCGGCCCTGATCATCAACTGCTCCAGTTTGGAATCCGCTCAGGCACCAAGGATGAATACGCCTGGATGCGCGCGCATCAGACCCTGGCCCCCAGTCTCGACGCCTTTGTCGCCTTTATCGAAGGACTTCCCCGCGAGCGTCCCATCTATCTTACCCTTGATCTCGATTATTTTGATCCCGCCTTCCTCCCTGGAACCGGGACCCCGGAGCCGGGCGGCCAGGATTTCTTTTCCTTTATTCGGATTCTCCAGGCCCTGCGCCATAAAAACATGGTGGCTGCCGATGTGGTGGAGCTCTCCCCGCCCTGCGATCTCAGCGGCAACAGTGATGTCTTTGCCACCAAGGTGGTCAGGGAATTGATTCTGGCCTTTCATCGGGAGGGGTGAGATGGGGAATATTCCAGTTTGTGACGCCGACAGGATCGCCGCTGAAAACAGCGAACGCTATCATGTTCGGGATTGGGGAAATGGCTATTTTTCGGTCAACAGCAAAGGCCATCTCTGCGTCCTGCCTGAAAAAAGGGAAGATGGCCCCACCATTGACTTTCTTGAGGTCATTGCCGAGATCAAGAACCTCAAGGTCTCTTTTCCCACGGTTATCCGCTTCCATGATATCCTCCGTTCCCAGGTTCGCTTGCTCAACACCACCTTTCGCTCGGTGATCGACGAGTGTGAATATCAGGGGCAATTCTTAGGGGTCTATCCAGTCAAGGTCAATCAGATGCGGGAAGTGGTCGAAGAGATCATTGACGCGGGCCAGCCCTTTGCTTATGGCCTGGAGGCCGGTTCCAAGCCGGAGCTGCTGGCGGTTCTGGCCTATAACGATAATCGTCAGGCCTTGACTATCCTCAACGGCTATAAGGATGAGGATTATATCCGCCTGGCCCTTTTGGGTCGCAGGTTAGAGCGCAAGATCATTATTGTGGTCGAGCGTTTCTCGGAGATCTCCCTGATTATCCGGCTGGCCAAGGAGTTGGGAGTGGAGCCGATGCTTGGCTTTCGGGCCAAACTGTCAGCCCATGGCACTGGCCGCTGGGCCGGGGCCAGTGGCGAGCGGGCCAAGTTTGGTCTGACCTGCAGCGAGATCTTGAGCGGGGTGGCATTACTCCGGGAGCAGGGAATGGCCCATTGCCTGAAACTCCTGCACTTCCATGTGGGCAGTCAGATCCCGGACATCCGTTTTATCAAGGAGGCCATCACTGAAGCGGGGCGTATTTTTGTCGATCTGGTGGCCCTGGGGCTGCCACTTGAGTATTTCGACGTCGGTGGGGGGCTTGGTATTGATTATGACGGTTCCCGTTCAGCCAGTGAGTCGTCCAGAAACTATAATCTCGAGGAATATGCCTTTGATATTGTTGATAGCCTGCAATATGTCTGCGATCAGGCTGGGATCGCCCATCCCCATATCGTGAGTGAAAGCGGCCGCTTTGTCACTGCTCATCACTCCTGTGTAATCACGAATGTGATTGACAATATCAATCAGACCTTCAATAAGACCTCCACAGGTCTCTGTACCGAGCGGGAAGCTGGAGAGCATAATCTGGTCGTGACCATGCGCGCATCGTCCCACGATCTGGATGAGCATAATTACCAGGAGATATTCAACGACATTCAGCAATGCAAGGATGATGCCCTCAGCGCCTTTCGTTTCGGGGTGATCTCCTTGAGCGAGCGGGCCCGGATCGAGACCCTGTACTGGGAGACCCTGGCCCGTATCCAGAAAATTGTCGCAGGCCAGGCCTTTATCCCTGAACAACTGCAACGTCTGGGGGAGCTTCAGGCCAGCCAGTATCTCTGTAATTTCTCGATCTTTCAGTCGGCAGCCGACAGCTGGGCCATAGGCCAGCTCCTGCCGATCATGCCGGTGATGCGCCTGGATGAGCAGCCGGAGGTGAGCTGCTCTCTAGTGGATATCACCTGCGATTCCGACGGCAAGATCAACCGCTTTATCGCCAAGTCCGGTTGCGATAAAACCCTGGCCCTGCACGCCCTCAATCCCGGTGAAGACTATTATATCGGGATTTTCCTTACCGGGGCCTATCAGGACGTGATGGGTGATATGCATAATCTCTTTGGCCGCCTCAACGAGGTGCATATCTATTGTGATGACGATGATCCCACTGATTTTTATATCGAAGAGACGATCAAAGGGACCTCCGCTCAGCAGGTCTTGACCACCATGCAATACAATCCCGAGAGCATGGCCCGCACCATCAAAAAAGAGATTGATCAGCAGGTGCATCAGGGCAAGATCCTGCCCCGGGAAGGGGTGAGACTGGTGGATTTCTACGAGAATTGTCTGGCTGACTATACCTATTTGAAGTTTTAGGTGCAGTGAGGAAACAGCCTGTCTTTTTTTGGCTATTGCATTATGAAACCTTACGCTGCTTATGGGATCACATTTATTTAAGTTGTGTTGTAACGAAGGCTTAGGGTAAAGTGATATTGGTTGTTAGATTCCTCTCTTCTTCTGGCTAGTAAACGGGCTTCAGAGGGGCAAGAAGGTATATTCTTTAAGGAGAAAAAATGTTCAACAGTCTCAGTATCAAATGGAAAATGCTTCTGCTGATCCTGCTCGGGCCTTTGGTGATCGCCTCCATCCTCGCCTGGCAACGGGTGAGTGATATCCGCCAGGGGGCGGAGGCCGCCATAATCTCCAAGAGTGCCGGGATCGTCCTCATGGCCGAGGCGACCCGTGACCGGATGGCTAAAAAATTGCAGATGGGGGTCATCAAACCCTTTGCCGAGCTTGATTCCTCTAATATTGTCGAGGCGGTTCCCATTGTCACCGCCCTGCAGGTTGCTGCGGATAAGGCCCAGGAGGCCGGATATGTCTTTCGTTCTCCCAAGGTGGATCCACGCAATCCGGCCAATGTCCCTACCGAGCTTGAACGTCAAGTCTTGGCCGAGATGGAAAGCAAGAATCTCAAAGAGAAGATCATCGTCGAAGATGAGCAGATTCGTTATTTCAAACCCATTTATCTGACAGCGGAATGTCTTTTCTGTCATGGCGATCCCAAGGGTGAAAAAGATGTAACAGGCGGGATCAAGGAAGGATGGAAGGTTGGTGAGATGCACGGAGCCTTTGAGATTATCAGTTCACTTGTCGAGACCAACAAGGCGGTCTCCCGGGCTCGGTGGAGTGTGCTGGCCTGGGTGGTTGGTATCCTGAGTTTGATTTTTCTGTTCTCCTGGTATGTCCTCCAGAAAAGCGTGGTGAGCCCTCTTGCTGAGGCCAATGTCTTTATGGAGAAGGTTGCCGGAGGTGATCTGACCGGAACCATTGCGGCTCGGTCGCACGATGAGATTGGGCAGATGGTTGACAATCTGAATCAGATGAGCGGACAGCTTAATGTTATTATTAGAGATATCGCCCAGTCTGGTTCTACCCTTCTTGATTCCTCGTCGCAGCTTGGCTCTGTTGCCGATGAGTTTTCAGTCAAGACCGAAGATACTGCCGGACGGACACATTCGGTCGCCACCGCCGCCGAGGAGATGAGTGCCAATATGGCAACGGTTGCCGCGGCTACAGAAGAGGCGGCAACCAATATTTCTTTGGTTTCAGCGGCTACCGAGGAGATGACCTCGAACATCAGGGGGATTGTCAAATCTACGGAAAAGGCCCAGGTGATTACCAGTAATGCGGTGGCTGAGGCTAAATCAGCCTCGGAGAAGGTCGACGAGCTGGGGGCCGCAGCCGATGAGATTGGCAAGGTGACCGAGGCCATCACCGAGATCTCCGAGCAGACGAATCTGCTGGCTCTGAACGCCACTATTGAGGCGGCCCGCGCCGGAGAGGCCGGTAAGGGGTTTGCGGTGGTGGCCAACGAGATTAAGGAGCTCGCCAAGCAGACTGCGGCGGCAACTGGTGAGATTACCACCAGGGTGCATACTATTCAGGGCTCTACGGCGACCACCGTTAAACAGATCCAGCAGATTACCCATGTTATCGGGGAGGTCAATGCCATTGTTATGTCCATTGTCACTGCCGTTGAGGAACAATCGGCAACCACCACTGAGATTGCCGAGAGTATCAGTCAGGCCTCTATCGGCATCCAGGAGGTAACGGAGAATGTCGCCCAGGTCTCGATTATTGCTGGTGACGTGGCCCAAGATATTGCCCAGGTCAATCAGGCCTCTGCGTCCATCTCGCAGGGGAGTGGGGAGGTGAAGGCAAAGGCCGGCGAATTGAGTCACCTGGCCAAACAGTTGCAGGAACTGGTGGGCCGCTTTCGGGTGTAAGCCGTCGTTCAAAAATAATTCATACAATTCAATGTCATTAACGGCCCCTAAGCGGTGAGCGGAAGGGCGGGCGTTGGGCATGATCAATCCCGCAAGAGAGAACTGTGGGATTGATCATGTGTGCGTTATACTCATTTGCACTCAAGCCAAGACCGAGAAGACAAGCGAGCAGTGACGAGAAGGAGTATGGTGAGGAACTGTGCAGCGTGACCGACGAAGGGAGTGGTTTGGATGCGCATTGGAATTACATTTTTTAGCGGACAAGTTGGTAAAGAGATAAAAAAGATCTTAATTATTCTTTCAAGGTGGTTGCAAATAAAATGGCTCAAATTATATGGAACGAATCTTACAGTGTCAACAATGCGGATATTGATGCCCAGCATAAGGAATGGATTGCTATCTATAACCGGTTGGATAATATTTTGCTGACTGGGAGTGGCGATGCAGTGTCTCGGGCGGCAACCGATGCCCTTCAGGCTATGCAGGAGTATGCCAGCTATCATTTCAGGCAGGAAGAGCAGTATCTGCGCGAAATCAATTATCCCGACCTAGTAACGCACAAGAGACTGCATACAGACTTTGATGATCAGATTTATGGCTATAATAGAAAGATTCGGAGCGGGGAGTTTGTTTTGAATACCGAGGTCATAAGCATAATCAAGACCTGGCTGTTGCATCATATCTTGCACGAAGACCAGAAGTATTGTGCCTTTGTCGCTCAAGGTTGATTTTCCCTTTTTTTATTCACGTTGAAATCTCACTATGCCCCTTGAGCGTAGTTGGATTTTAACGGCTCTGCTTGTTTGACTGGTAACGCCTTGAGTATACTTGAGAAAACGTCATCGTGGAGAGACCAGGGGCCGCTTTTTGATCAAAAGAACAAAAAACCTCATTTTTCAGGGCACCCAATAGAAGAATTATGGCTTGTTTCGACAGGATAAAGGGCTCGTAAGCAAATAGCCAGCAAGCCAATATCCTCTGCTTAACCCAAGATCACCTCCGCAGGATGCGGATTTTTATTATATGTCACCTCAACTTCCTTCAACGCACGTCCCCCCCCCTATCGTCAGCAGTTCTCTGAGTGGAGCAGAGTTGTTCCGCACCCTGCTTGATGCCATGCCGGATATTGTCTGTTTCAAGGATGGTGAAGGCCGATGGCTTGAGGCCAACAAGGCCGATCTGGAACTGTTTCAATTGCTGGGTGTTGAGTATGGCGGAAAGAAAGATTCCGATCTGGCACCATTCAGCCCTTTTTACCAGGAGGCATTTCTGGGCTGTGAGGCAAGTGATGAACAGGCTTGGCGGGCCGGGGTGGCGATTCAGGGAGAAGAAAGCATTCCTTTGCCGGGTGGGGGGAATAAAGTCCTTGAAATTCACAAGATCCCTCTCTTTAACGAAGATGGCAGCCGGAAAGGTTTGGTCGTCCTGGGGCGTGATATAACTCCCTACAAACAGGCCGAGGAGGAACTGCAACGGCGTCGCCAGCAAGAGAATATTATAGAACAGCTGCTGCGGATCGGGTTTCAGGATTCTTCCCTAGAGGCACAACTGTCTGCCTCCCTTGATGTTATTGTCAGTCTGCCCTGGCTGCATTTTGCGCCGAAAGGAGGGGTCTTTCTGGTCAGTAAAACCGAGCCGGAGACCCTTGTCCTCTGTGTGCATAAGAATATGGCTGATTCTTTGCTGCAACACTGCCTGAAAGTTCGTTTTGGTGAGTGTCTTTGCGGGATGGTGGCCAGAGACCGAGAGATTGTCTGTACTTCAACCCTGCCCCCGGAGTTTCAATACCGGTATGCGGCTCTCGAGGAGCAGAATCATTATATCGTCCCCATAGTGCACCTCGAGAAGCTTCTGGGGGTGTTGATGCTCTATGGGGAAACCGGCCATACCTGTAATGAAGGGCATCGGAGTTTTCTGACAACGGTGGCCAGCACCTTGGCCTTGCTGATTCACCAGCAGGAAGCGGAAGACCGTTTGGGGCGCAGTGAGGCAAATTTGATCAAGGCGCAACAGATTGCCAAACTGGGGTATTGGGAATGGCGGACAGTCGAAAATCGCCTGCTCTGGTCTGATGAGGTGTGCAGGATTTTTGGCTTGTCCCCTGAACAGGTGCCATCCTCCTACGAGGCCTTTCTGGAGTATGTTCATCCAGATGATCGGCAGCGCTTACAGGATGCGGTGCAGCACTCCTTGGCGACCAGGGGGCCGTACAACCTTCAGCACCGCATTGTTGATAATAACGGCATGGTGCGGGAGGTGCACGAAGAAGGTGAGATGGAATGGGATGCCAATGGGATTGCGGTGCGGATGTTTGGTACGGTGCAGGATATTACCCTGCACAAGCAGAGTGAAAAGCAGTTAGCCCTGGCCGCCAGGGTTTTTGACAACAGCATTGAGGGGATCACCATTACCGATGCCCATGGCGACATCCAGTCAGTCAATAAGGCCTTTACCCAGATTACCGGATACAGCCAGGAAGAGGTCATCGGCAAAAAACCGAGCATCTTGAAATCTGATCGTCATGACCAGGCTTTTTATCAAGCAATGTGGTCCCTGTTGCGGGAGACGGGAAAATGGGAAGGAGAGATCTGGAACCGTCGTAAAAACGGCGAGGTTTACCCTGAGCATCTGACCATTACGGCCATTACCGATGAGTATGGCCAGCTTACCCATCATGTCGCGGTCTTCCATGACCTGTCCGATATTCATGGCTATCAGGAGCAGATTCATTTTCAGGCCTATCATGATGCCTTGACGCTCCTGCCCAACCGCCTTTTGTTGCTTGATCGACTCAGGGTGGCGATACGACATGCCCAGCGTGTGACCAGAAATGTGGCGGTACTGTGCCTCGATCTCGATAATTTTAAACATATCAATGACTGCTTTGGGCATATGGCCGGCGATATTCTGCTGCAGCAGGTGGCCGAGCGTCTCAAGGGTTGTGTGGGCGCCGATAGTACGGTGGCGCGTCTGGGTGGCGACGATTTTGCCATTCTTGTGGAACAATGTGATGACATAAAAGATGTCGTGCTGATTGCTGAAAATATTCTTGGGCAATTTGTCGCACCCTTTAATCTGACAAGCTATGAAACCTTTGTCACAGCGAGTATTGGTATTACCTGTTTCCCCGGTGATGGCAATGATGCTGAGACCCTGCTGAAAAATGGCGAACTGGCCATGTACCGGGCCAAGAAAGAGGGGAAAAATAAATATCAGCTTTTCACCACGACCATGAATGCCAAGGTGATCCACCGTCTTTCCCTGGAAAACAGCCTGCGCAAGGCCGTGGATCGGAATGAATTTCTGGTCTATTACCAGCCCAAGGTCTCTGCCGCTTCAGGAAAAATTGTGGGGATGGAGGCCTTGGTTCGTTGGCAGAAACAAGATGGCCGGTTGATTTCACCTCTGGAGTTTATTCCCTTGGCCGAAGAGACCGGTCTGATTGTTCCCATTGGCGCCTTTGTTTTGCGTCAGGCCTGTCTGGA
This sequence comes from Desulfobulbaceae bacterium UBA2276, assembly GCA_002347085.1. Classification (GTDB taxonomy): domain Bacteria; phylum Desulfobacterota; class Desulfobulbia; order Desulfobulbales; family Desulfocapsaceae; genus UBA2270. The sequence goes on from DDWW01000044.1 coordinate 10,095, forward strand.
TACCGGGGAATGGCTTAAACAGCATAAAAATCTTTCAGTCTCGGTGAATCTTTCAGCCCGTCAGTTCATGCAGGAAGGACTGGTTGCGGAGATCGGCCGTATCCTTGATGAAACCGGATTTCCAGCGGCCAAGCTCGAGCTGGAGGTCACGGAAAGCGTGGTTATGGGCAACGAGAAGGCGGCTATTGAGCAATTGTTTGAACTGAAAGGGATAGGGGCGCGTTTGGGGCTTGACGATTTCGGCACCGGTTATTCCTCCCTCCAGTATCTCCGAAAAATGCCCATTGATACCCTGAAGATAGACCGCTCCTTTATCAGGGATTTGCCGGAGAACGCTGAAAGTTCGGCCATTGCCATTGCCATCATCTCGCTGGCGCGCGCCCTGAATCTTGAACTGGTGGCGGAAGGGGTTGAGACCCACGCTCAACTGCAGTTCCTCCGGCAGCAAAATTGTCAGGAAATGCAAATTCAGGGCTATCTGTTCAGTCCACCGGTGCCGGCTGCGGACTTTACTGAACTGTTGAACCGGGGGCCGTATGATATTGAGTCGGCCTCATAAAGATGGATCTCTTCTTAAAAGTGAATGAGAGCCGCAGGGGAATGGTCAGGCTCGTGAATTTTTATGAAAATTGTCCGACTGAATCTCCTTCTTTGAAGTTTTGGGATATCATGAAGATACTGTTGTTCAGCAGTAATAAGGCGGCTAATATGAGATTAACTTACGGATTTCGGAGAATGTTTGATGATCAAGGCATATAAAGACTGGAGTATCTTTTCAAAGATCATGAGCTTGTCGCTTTTGACCTTGTTGGTGCTGGTGCTGGCTACGGTGTTGGGACTGGTGCCGTTTATTCGTGAGCTGATCATGAAGGAGAAGCAGGCCACCGTCAGCAATCTGGTGCAGGAAGCAATCAGTGTGGTGGCGTCGTACGAGAAGCAGGCTAATGCCGGGACACTCACCAAAGAGGAGGCCCAGAAACAGGCTGTCGAGCGTATTGGTGCTATCCGCTACAATGAGAAGAATTATCTCTGGATCAATGACCTGAACCCCAGGATGATTATGCATCCGGTTAAACCGGAGATGAATGGTAACGATCTCAGTGAAAACAAGGATCCCAACGGCAAGTTCCTGTTCAGGGAGATGGTTAAGGTCTGCAAGGATAAGGGCAAGGGTTTTGTCGAATATGCCTGGGAGAAGCCGGGCAGCAGCCAGCCTGTGCCCAAGATATCATATGTCGAGTTGTATCCGTCCTGGGGCTGGATTGTGGGGACTGGCATCTATATCGATGATGTTGATACCCAGATGCAGAAAATCGTGCTCGGGATAGGCCTGGCTCTTTGTATCTTGACGGCACTGGCCATCTTGTTGGCCCTGTTCATAGCCCGTTCAATAACGGTTCCCGCAGCCGTGCTGGTCTGCCAGACCGCACAGGTAGCCAAAGGAGAGCTTGATATCCAGATTTTATGTTCTTCAAATGACGAAATAGGGCAGTTAGCCGATTCGTTTAAAACAATGACAGAGAATCTGCGCACCCTCATCATCGATATTATTCGTGACGTCGCTGAACTTACCTCCTCGTCGAATGATCTGGCTGCAACCTCCAAGCAGATATCGTCCTCGGCTCGTGATACGGCCGATAAATCTAGTTCGGTGGCCGCTGCCACCGAAGAGATGAGTACTAATGTCCAGTCGGTTGCCGCGGCGATGGAGCAGTCATCATGTAATGTCAATATAGTTGCCTCTGCCTCCGAGGAGATGACATCCACGATCAACGAGATTGCCCATAATGCTGAAAAAGCCCGTGCCATTTCTGAAGAAGCGGTCAGTCAATCCCGGCTCACCTCCGAGAAAATGGCCGTCTTAGGCGAGTCAGCCATGAAAATTGGCAAGGTGACCGAGACCATTACCGAGATATCGGAGCAGACCAATCTGCTGGCCTTGAATGCCACCATTGAAGCGGCAAGGGCCGGGGAGGCCGGCAAGGGCTTTGCCGTTGTTGCCAATGAGATCAAAGAATTGGCCCGTCAGACCGCATCAGCGACGGTGGATATCAAAAATCAGATCAATGAGATGCAGACCACGACCTCGACGACGATTGAAGACATCGAGAAAATTTCGGCAGTTATTATGGAAATCCATAGTGTGATTAACGGGATAGCCACGGCCGTTGAAGAACAGTCGGCCGCATCCTCTGAGATTGCCAATAATATCTCCCAGGCATCTCAGGGCATTGCTGAGGTCAATGAAAATGTGGCCCAGAGCACGGTGGTTATTGCCGATATCACTCGCGATATTGCCGGAATCAATCAACAGTCGATGCAAGTGGGAGATGGCAGCAGTCAGGTTCAATTGAGTGCTCAGGGCCTGGCTGAACTGGCCGCCAAGCTCGAAAATATCGTGAAAAAATTCAAGGTTTGATTTCAAGGTACGGGGTATTTTTGAATGACGGCTGATGGTGACCTGAGTGGATTGTAAAATTATCATTATAAAATCAAGCGGCTGGGTTTTCCTGCTGCTGACGGCCCTGTTGACGGTTCCTGCTGTTTTTGCGCAGGCCGGCGATAAGCTTGTCATTGCCCATCGGGCTGCCTCCGGCTATCTGATGGAGCATAATCTGCCCTCTGTGGCCCTGGCCGTGGCCCTGGGCAGCGATTATATCGAGCAGGATCTGGTTATGACCAAAGATGATCAGGTCATTGTCCTCCATGATCCCACCTTGGATCGGGTCACTAATGTGGCCGAGTTTTTTCCGGGACGAAATCGGCAGGACGGGAAATTTTATGCCCTCGATTTTACCCTGGCCGAGATAAAACAACTGCATCTGAAAGAGCCTTATCCTAATAGTAGTAATGGTGAGGGGCGTTTTCCCGATGATAATAGCAACCTGCAACTGACCGTCCCCACCTTCAAAGAAGAGCTGGAGCTGATCAGGGGCTTGGAAAAGACCTTGCGCAAGGATATTGGGATTTATCCCGAGATCAAGCAGCCTTGGCTCCACCGTAAGGAGGGTAAGGATATTTCCGTAGCCGTGCTCAAGATTCTGCGCGATTATGGGTACAAGTCCAAAGAGGGCAAGATTTTTCTCCAGTGTTTTGACCCCGATGAGCTCAAGCGCATCCATGATGAGCTGATGCCGGCGCTGCAGATGGAGCTGAAACTGATTCAGCTTGTTGGCGAGAATACTGGCGATGAGACCAAGGTCCTCGAATGGGGAGAATGGGTTCATTATAATTATGACTGGATCTTGAGTAAATCAGGGTTGCGGAGTTTGTCGTCCTTTATCGCCGGGATTGGCCTGGATAAATCCATGCTGGTGGATGAGACCGGTAAGCTGCTGCGTCCAACCTTTATCAGTGATGCCCACAGTCTGGGGATGGTGGTTCACGCCTACACCTTTCGGCGGGAAAAAGAATCTCTGCCGCCCTATATCCCCCCATCGGCGGCCAGTTTTGAGGCCTTATTGGAATTTTTTTATTTCAAGGTGGGAGTTGACGGCATTTTTACCGATTATTGTGGGGATGCAGTGCTTTTTTTGCAGAAAAGGGTGGAACCTCCTGCTCTTCCCGCTGAACCGGCGAGCGGCGACACGAGGACGGAGGTGCTGCCGGCGCAGCCAGCGGTTACCCCCGCGGTGCCAGTGACACCCCAGTCCGCAGTTGCCCCTGAGATTCCTGGACTACCCCAGATACCGGTGGCGCCGGTGGCCGCCCCTGTCCCCGGGCCGGAAGTGGCACCTGTGGCCGCGCCTGATCCAGCAGGAGCACCGGTTGTTGAATTGCCAGGAACAACGAGACCTCCAGAGCCGGCCCAGGTGCCGGACCCACTTCCCGTTCGTCGTTTATAGGGGCGGGTTGGCGCCAGCCCCTGCAGGGGAAGCCCGGGGCTGGTGTCGGATTATTGTATGAATTGTTGTTAAAGCATCCAGGAACAGAACGATGGACGCAACTCCTTTGCGCATTGGCACAACCGAGATCTCCTGGCTCAGCGGCGGCGATTTCCGTCTGGATGGGGGGACGATGTTTGGCCCGGTACCCAAATCGCTCTGGCAGAAGCACTCTCCGGCCGATGCTGACAATACCATCCTCCTGGCCAATGATCCCTTGCTCATCAGAACGCCCACCCTGAATATCCTTGTTGACAGCGGTCTTGGCAACAAACTTACCCAAAAAGAGCGGACCATTTTCAAGATGACCAGCCCCTGGAGTCTGCTTTCTCAGCTTGCGTCCTTAGGGCTCAGTCGCCAGGATATTGATCTGGTGATCCTGACCCATGGCGATTTTGACCATGCCGGCGGGGTGGTCATGGTGGGTGAGCAAGGCCGTGAAGAGGTCACCTTTCCGGCCGCCATTCATCTGATTCAGGAGACTGAGTGGCCGGATGTGATCTCGCCCGGCCGCCGGGCTCAGGAAAGCTACTGGCCCATCAATTTCCGCCAGCTGATACAAAGCGGCAATATTCAGCGTATGCAGGGGACGCATCAGATCTGCCCTGAGGTCAGGGTTTGCCATACCGGTGGTCACACCTTGGGCCATCAACTGGTGGAGATTAGTTCCCAGGGTGAAACCGCTGTCCATCTTGGTGATCTTTTCCCCACCCACGCCCATGCAAATCCCCTCTGGGTCATGGCCTATGATAATTTTCCGCTGGAGGTTATCGCCTGTAAAGAGCGATATTTCGCTGAATACCGGCGGCGGGACGCCTGGTTTACCTTCTACCACGACCCCTTGGTCAGGGCCTGTAAGCTTGGCGACAAGGGAAGGCTTACTGCTCGCTGGCCACAGTCCGCCGATCTTTCAGAGCTGTGATCACGTCAATGTTGTCTCTTGGGTAAAAACGCAGAAAGGAAGACAGCCGTGAGGGCCAAACAGGCCGCCATGAGAAAGCTGCCGGCAAAACTGCCGGTCGTCTCGGCGAGTACCCCGGCCAGAAAAGGGCCGATAATCTGGCCCAGGCCAAAGACAAAGGTGACAAATCCAAAAATGGTTGCCACCCGTTCGGCCCCGGCGTAATCTCCCACCAGGGCGGCCATGATAGAAGGAACACTCCAGACCACAATGCCGTAGCAGCCAATGGAGAGGTAAAGAAAAACCTGGGGCAGATCCAGGGCAATCAGGAGGTAGGCCACGGCTTGAATGGCAAAGACCAGCATCAATGCTGGTCTGCGGCCAAATCGGTCAGAGAAGATCCCGAAGACCGGTCCGGAAAACAGACTGAGAAGACCCACCCAGGACCAGAAATTTCCGGCCACGGTCTCGCTGAAGCCCTTTTCTTGGACCAGGGTGGTGACGATAAAGGTGGCGTAGATCACATAGGTAAAGCCGAACAGAAAATAAATGGCGGCACAGTGCAGGACAATCGAAGAGCGGAGCCGGGGAGACTCGGCAAAGGAATTATGGTGTCTGTCGGGATGGAGTTCGGTCGTGCCCACAGGCAGGAGGCCGCATTCCTGAGGGCTGTTTCTGAGAATGAGAGAACATATCGCTGCGACACAGAGGACAATCGCGCCCAAGATAAACCAGCTTACCCGCCAACCCTGTTCATAGGCAGTGTTAAGATAAGGAATCAACTTTCCGGACAGGATAATGGCAAAACCGCTGCCAATGGCCACAAATCCAGTGGCTCGGCCTCGTTTATTGCTGGCAAACCAGCATGAGACCAGGGAGACCATTGGCACATTGGAGAGGCCGCTGCCGATTCCGGTCAACAGATAGAGGGCTAGTATCAGATACAGGTTTTTGGCCCAGCCAATGAGGAGCATGGAGACGCCAATAATAGCCAGGGCCGTCCCGATTAACCTGCGGGCGCCAAAGCGTCTGGTCAGACGGCCGCAGAGCAGGACTGCGATCAGGTAGCCGATAAAGTTCAAGGTCCCGATCAGGCCCATCTGCGAATAGGAGAGTTGCAGGTCCCGGCCCATCGACGGCAGGAGCACTCCTAAGGAAAACCTGCCCAGGCCCAGGCTGGCAAAGAGACAGAGGGTGCCGGTGACCATTATGTACCAGCCGTAGTGGACTGTGGAAAGGCCCTTTTTGCAGGAGATGTTGTTAAAACCCATTTTCTTTCAATGGTGTTTGATTCATATTCTTTCGGGACCGTTCTGTCAGAGTTAGAGGATAAGGGACTCGGCCAGAATAAGTTGTTCCGTATTGCACAGGATTTTCGGCCATATTCGAGGAACGGGAATAGGCGCATAGCAGGGCTATGAAACTATTCCCGTGACGAAGAAGATGGCCGAAAAGATCAGCAAGACGGAATGAGTTATTTTGGCCGCGTCCCTAAGGCCATGATAGCAGATTCCCCTTCGTTCTCCACCTGTTTTTAGAGGCCGTTGCTAAAAAGAGCGAGGCTCTTTTTAGCTTACGGCCTCT